>CAYZTY010000055.1:0-15986 GCA_964481525.1 uncultured Pirellulales bacterium | reverse complement strand
ATCATCGAATGGATTCCTTCAGCATAGCCGGGTGGATAACAGGGCTCCGATATACCCACCGGATTCATAAAATTGAAGCTAAAGCAACCGTCAGGATTAAATGTACTGCCCGTGATATCATCTGCCGTTTGCAGAAGGTGGTCGCCGGAAACTCCGGGAAGCGCCTTCGGCTGAGGTAACAAATGTACATTGTTCGGATGTACCACCAACTCAAACTCCACGGAGCCGGCCAGGGCATCCACGGCCGGCAATACCATCAGCAAAATAATAATCATCAAATTTACCTCCTTCATAATCACCCTCTTCTAAAAATCATTACTTATTGTCTTTGTCACCATTACTTTTGCGATGTGTATGACCCGAATGAAAGTGGCTGTTTAGATGTTGCTGAACCCACTGTGGCGTAGAAGCCCCGGGGTAACTGTCGAAACTGGGAAGGTATGGTTTGATATCCAGTACAGGCGTACTGTCCAAGGCATCCAGCCCCTTTACCACAATCTCGCCGTTATCAGTAGAAAATTTAAGCAGCTCGACTACAGACATTCCAATAGGGTTGGGCCGTACAGGCATTCTTGTGGCGAATATCTTAACGTGTGGCGGTTTGTTGTGGTTCTTGGGCATTTTCCATTCCTTTGCCCGATGCACCCAGAAAAGAACCGCGATGTGTGAATAGCCCTCCAAGCCACCTAATCCCTTAGCGTATTTTGGCAAAAGCCTAATTTGTGAAACATCCGCCGTCCAAGCCTCGTGTGTGTGGGCCACATCTTTGGTTCGAGCATAAGCCGATTGCACATAACCTATCGGCCGAACCGTAAACGAGTCTAAAGTCGTCGTGCTTGGGTTATTATTTGCCCTGCTCATTTAGTCACTCCAACTGTTTTGTCTGATTTACCAACCAATAATCCGGCAAACATGCCTAAAACTACATTGATTACAACAATACCTCCGAGCATCAAGGTCAAGTGCCCGCCTGCCTGCGAAACCGGCCGCATAAGAATTGTCCAGAAAAACAAAGCAATCAGCATCCTCGCTCCACAAAGAGCTCCGCCGGTCAGCACCAGGCTTAATTTTCGTGACGGCAAGTGCCGCAAGTACTGCCAGAGCAGGTCTCCGGCAACCCCGGCTAATACAGGAACAACCAATGACATCGGCCACCAACCGATGAATCCGACCGACAGCTTCGTGCTTACTTCGGCTATTGAAGCAATAGTTAATGCACCAAAGCGGTCTACTCGAAGCAAAATCACAAGTAAAATGAATGCACGTGGCAGTGCCGCGGCTATCGAACCCGACATTGGAACCGGCCAGGCCAGATGGAACGTCCGCCCCAAAAGCTGTCCCATGCCGGCCAAAGCTACGCCGCCAACAATCACAAATAACAATTCCTTCCAGGTCATCAAGTTAAGCTTCGACCTAATCGCCGTTAGTGTCAGATGCCGTGGACTTAAGATAGTTGTACGTAACATTTTTTACCTCCACATAATTTTCCTGCTTGTTTAAAATGCACCCGGCGTCCTGTGCCGGACAAATTGCACGCTTGTATCTGCAAAAAGAACGTTCCTGCCGCCGCCCCAACCACCCTTCTGCATATGTGGAAAGACAGGAACGTCCTTACGAACCCAATCGCTCATAAGCCATCGGCTTGGTGGTGAATCGTCACTCAACAGATGCGGATATGCAGAAAGAGGTAACGGCAGCGGCATACGTGTGTCTCGATTAGTTACAGAGAAGTATTTGTAGCTGATATAAGAACGCTGCCAGTTCTGGTCTGTATTGATGACCGAATCTCCACCCGGCCCACCGTATTCGTCACTTTGTGCGTACGGCTCAACCATCCACGCGCTGGGGCAGTAGAATATATTTCGACTACCTAAATAATCGGGGAAAAGACTGCCGACCAAAACCGACTGCGGATTACCACAAAGATTTTCAACCGGATAACCGCCCAGGTTATCTGTAGCATAAATCCGAAGGCCGAAACCCAATTGCCGCAGATTGCTTGCACAGACAATCCTGCGTGTTTTTTCCCTGGCCTTGCCCAGCGAAGGAATAAGAACGGCCATTAGTATTGTTATAGTCGTCATAACCACCAATAACTCAGGAAGAGTCAGACCGGCAGATTTACTATGTAAGCATTTACTTTTCCGCTTTATCATTCTCACCTTGTGCATATTCACGGTTTTCTCATAATTCGTTATTGAAATATGCGCATAATAATATTGAAATCGTGTTACGATATATAAAAATAATATATTCGTGCTACTAAGTCAAAACTAAAAACCGGTTTTTTAAAAAAAAAATTGTTCTTTAAGCCAAACTCGTCAGAAGCTACAATCAAAGTGGATTTTTGTGCGATTTTAGCGGCTTTTTACGGTCAGCGCGGCATATTTACCGGAGAAAAAATATGAGCAAACTTGAACGTGTAGGAATATCTCTGGACAGCAGTCTGCTTTCCGCCTTTGACAGCCTGATTACCAAACAGGGTTACGAAAACCGCTCGGAGGCGATACGGGATTTGATACGGCAGTCTATCTCTGAAAAGAAGCTTAAAAATCCCAAAGCCGATGCGATTGCGGCGGTCCTTGTGGTCTATGACCACCACGCGGCAAGACTGTCAGAAAAACTTATCAGCCTGCAGCATTCGCATTTTCTAAGGACTATCACCTCAATGCACATCCACATCAATCCCCGCGAATGCCTTGAGATAATCGTGCTTAAGGGCAAAGTCGGTGAAATTACAAAAATGGCCGAAAAAATAGTCAGCCTGAAGAATGTTACACTCGGCCGAGTCAATCTAATTGCTACCGACAAAAAGCTAAGATAAGGGTTATCCGCAATAAAACTCTTGACAGTCAGGGGCCTTATTTTTCTAATATAATCACCGGCGGGCGATTAGCTCAGTTGGCCAGAGCGCACGGATCACACCCGTGAGGTCACAGGTTCGAGCCCTGTATCGCCCAGTCTCTTTCGGCCCCGGCGGGTAAGCTTCGCCCGAAAAGTCCTGTCCATAACAAGTTTAGGATTGAAGCACAGTGGTAGCCACGGTGAAAATTTGGTGAAGAATCGAATACCCCTCAGACGAATACAAAAGACCATCGGCAAACGAATGCTGCAATCGAAGCAGCAAATACCCTGCTTCTACCTCGAATCACACGCCGACGTAACCGAGCTTATGGGTATGCGACGCAAATTGACCAAGGCGCTTCAGGTCAAAATCACGCTCAACGACTTTATTATCCGGGCGATTGGGCTGGCGGTGAAAGAATTCCCGCTAATGGCAGGACAACTGGACGAAGATACGATTCGGATAGCAGAGACAGTTAACGTCGGCCTGGCTATTGCCGCACCGCAAGGCCTTGTAGTTCCGGTGCTAAGACAGGTAGATAGAAAAACACTGGCCGATATTGCCGCTGAAAGCGCCGAATTACTTAAAAAGGCTCAAAGTAATTCGCTGAAGCCGGACGAACTGTCCGGCGCATCTGTTACCTTGAGTAACTTAGGAGTATATGGTATTGATTCATTTATCGCGATTGTCCCGCCCGGCCAGTGCGGCGTCGTGGCAGTCGGCAATCCTACCGAGACTTGCATCCCTAAAAACGGCAACATCGCAGTACGAAAGATAATGAGCCTCAATTTATCAGCCGACCACAAAATCGTAAACGGCACCTACGCCGCCAGGTTTCTCAACTGCATTATCCAGCAATTACAAAATCCCAACCAATTGGTAAATTAAGAAGATAAACCCCGGCCACAGGTGCCGGGGCTAATCAAATAAGATTTGTACAACTTCATTCGTATTATTATCATCCTAAATATGTCAAAAATCATCGGATATATGGTAACATGGACGACATACGGTAGTTGGCTACCGGGTGACATAAGGGGATACGTCAGAAACGGCCAAATTTTGTCGGGTGATTATAAAATCCTTGAGAAAAATCAGACACGACAAAAATCGTCAACCGTGAAACTCAATAAAAAAGAAATGAAACTCATTCGACAAATTATATTGAACGAAGCAGAAAGAATCGGGCATGAAATCGTAGCATTGGCAGCTTGTACAAATCATGTTCATTTAGCTGCGAGGTCTTATTCGGAATCCGTAGAGGAAATAGTTGGAAGATATAAAAGTTTGACAACGCGTGCTCTTTGGGAGCATGGCAGACAAGGCCGCATTTGGACCAAAGGTTATGACAAGCGTTTCTGTTTTTCCGAAGACCAATTAAGGAAGAAAATCAGGTACATTAACAAACACAACCTTGGTTAGCCCCGGCACCTGTGGCCGGGGCTTGATTCTTTATACAACCATAAAGAATAACGCATCAAACACAAATGAGGTATTATATGTTATTGTGGACCTGGCAAAATAAGGATATTTCACTTGCCGATGAAAACCTGACACTCGATAACCTTAAACACTCGTTTTATGTCAATAAGCATCCAAATCCTAAGAACAGAGAAAAACATCGAATTGCTTATGAAATAATATTCAAAATCCTGGGTACAGATCAGTTGGTATGGTGTTTCACAGATTACGCTGATGCTGTTTCCAATTTTTCAATACAGGAGTTCGAGAAATACTACCAATGCGTTTTGTGGGAATTAGATATACCTGAGAAAAAGATAATATGGTATTGCCAGGTTGCTTGGAATGCCTTAAGAAGTGGTGAAATCAAAATGTATGGCGAGGTTTGGGATATATTTGACTCATCCAGACCTATCTTCCCGAAGCTTACAAAAAAATACGATGATGATTTTCACTTCTACTGGTCCGGCAAAAATGCAAGTGAATTATCAAGTTTAATGTTTCTAAAAAAACCTGTACTTGATTTAGGTTTTCCAAACTCAGTTTCGTCAGGTTGCTCAGGCGCGATTGTAATTCACCCTGTTGAGAAAAATCATATAAAAAGGAATCCCTTAAAGAAAGGGATTGGGAAATGGTGGACAAATTCAAATTCCGATTTTCGCCGCCCACCACTCAATTATGATAAAGAACTTGTTAAAAAAATACACTGTTGCCAGTGCCCTGGGCGCTAATCGGTCATTTCACATACAGCAAATTCTTCACTTCATACTTTATTTTCTTTATACCACTCGATTGTTTTTTTAAGGCCTTCGTCGAAGCTGGTCTTCGCCTCAAAACCAAAGGCCTTTTTGCCCCTCGATGTATCCAGCGACCGCCTCGGCTGGCCGTCGGGTTTACTATCGTCCCAGAGAAGTTTGCCTTTGAAGCCGGACAGCTTTGCGATTTTCTCGGCCAGGTCCTTGATTGTTATTTCAAAGCCCGCCCCGATATTGACCGGCTCCGGGTCATTATAAAACTCAGCGGCAAGCAGCAATCCCTCCGCGGCGTCCTCGACATAAACAAATTCACGGGAAGCCTTGCCTGTCCCCCAGCAGGTGATCTTGTCGCTACCGTTATCGACGGCATCAACGCACTTTTTAATCAAGGCGGGTATCACATGGCTGGAGGCTGGATTAAAGTTATCACCCGGCCCGTACAGGTTGACCGGCAAAAGATATATTCCATTGAAACCATACTGTGCCCGATACGACTGACACATAACCAGCAGCGCCTTCTTCGCGATACCGTAAGGAGCGTTCGTCTCCTCCGGGTAACCATTCCACAGGTCCTGCTCTTTGAAAGGCACGGGTGTAAATTTCGGATATGCACAAATTGTGCCTACCTGGACGAACTTTTCAGTGCCGAACTTCCTGGCATGCTCGATAAGATGCAGCCCCATTGCCATATTGGCGTAGAAGAAAAGGCCCGGATTTTCGCGGTTTGCGCCGATTCCTCCGACAAGCGCCGCTAAGTGAATAACCATATCCGGCCGCATATCACGATACATTCTCACGACAACATCTTCCTGCGTCAAATCATACTCTTCGATGAGGGGCACAAGGATGTTTTTGCAGCCCCTGTCACTTAGTTTTCTGCAGACGACCGAGCCGAGAAATCCGGCGCCGCCTGTAACAACGACACGTCTGGATTGCCAAAATTCGCTGCTTGGCTCAAACATAATTACTCACACCTTTCGGATTCAGACCAACTTTTATTCGCCACTATGGTCTTTTATGATTCGCTCTTCCCTGGCAAGCTTCAGGTCCGAATCGACCATAATTTTAACAATGTCTTTGAATTGTACTTTGGGCTCCCAGCCCAGTTTCTCTTTGGCCTTGGTGGCATCACCCAGAAGCAAATCAACTTCTGTAGGACGAAAATATCGCTGGTCAACTACGACGTACTTGTTCCAGTCTAAATCGAGGTATGCGAAGACCTCCTCGAGAAACTCACGAACAGTGTGGTTTTCACCGGTGGCTATAACGTAATCATCGGGCTTATCCTGTTGTAGTATCAGCCAAATCGCTTCAACATAATCCGGTGCGTATCCCCAGTCCCTCCTGGCCTCGAGATTACCGAGATATACCTTTTCCTGCAGGCCCATTTTTATCCTTGTTGCGGCCCTGGTTATTTTCCGGGTCACAAATGTCTGGCCTCTTCTGGGCGACTCATGGTTAAATAAAATTCCATTACAGGCGAACAGCTCATAAGCCTCACGGTAGTTGATAGTCTGCCAGTGGCTATAAACCTTTGCGCAGCCGTACGGGCTTCGCGGATAAAAAGGCGTCTTCTCATTCTGCGGAATCTGCTCAACCCTGCCGAACATTTCACTGCTGCTGGCCTGATAGAACTTAGGCCGCTGTTTTTTCGCCATCATCCGAATGGCTTCAAGTATCCGCAGCGTGCCCAGAGCGTCAACCTGGGCGGTGTAAATAGGATTTTCAAATGAGACATAGACGTGACTTTGCGCGCCAAGGTTATACACTTCGTCAGGCCAAACGTCATTCAGGATCTTACTTATGCATGAACCATCGGTCAAATCACCGTAAACCAGGTGTAATCTTGCGCCTTTTTCGTGCGGGTCCCTGTATATATGGTCGATTCGCTGAGTATTGAAAGTGCTGCTTCGCCTTATAATACCGTAAACTTCATAACCTTTTTCCAGAAGAAATTCGGTCAGATATGAGCCGTCCTGACCTGTTATGCCTGTAATCAATGCCTTCTTTGCCATAGCTTATATCTCCTCACATAGGCCCAAATCAGCCGATTACATTCCAACATTTTTCAAAAATGCGCTGTTTGTTAAATACATTTTACGCTCCGAAATCTTTTTTTGGCGAATCAGCTATAGAAGTTTATAAACACTTTTCTTCCCGGCCTTTGCCTTCAATTGAACAAAGAATTGTCGTTGGTATTGTAAGGAACCTCTGACGGCGATGCGTAAAATCCGCAGCTCAGCAGTCTGGCCGTCAGAAACTTTCTCCATCTCAATCGAGAATTCTTTAAGATTACTGATGGTCGTTCCGTTCAGTTCCAGAATAAGGTCGCCTTTCTGGAGTCCTGCATTTACAGCCTGGCCATCGCTTGTTACATCTGTCAGAATCAATATTGGATAGGCATTGTGGTATCCAAACTTCTGCGCTACAGATTCGGTAAGCTCGGAAACCTGCATCTGGAAGAACTTATCTGCCAGCTCACGTCCGTCGGGCAGCGGCCGAGGTACAATAGTCAAGCTGGCCTGCCGGGCACGGCCGGGACGTTTGCCGGGACTTATATATTTAATCACGATTGGCTCGCCTATCTCCTTATCCATCATTTTGACATAGAAATCTATAAAGCCGGTAAGCCCCCTGCCGTCTATCTCCAGTATCAAATCGCCGGGAGCCATACCTTCTTTCTCGGCAGGACTCTCGGCAATCACCGAGTCAACAACCAGGCCGTGATATGCTCCGACGGTTGTCATTCTCCCGATTACGAGACCAAGTCGGACGCGGCGCAGCTTCTCCGGCATAAGCATCTGGGTAAGGTTGCCAGCGAGAGTATCGACTGGTATTGCAAAGCCGATGTTCTGGGCTTCCGGCCTGATGGCGGTTGTGATTCCTACAAGCTCGCCGTTAATATTCAACAATGGCCCACCGCTGTTGCCGGGATTGATTGGCGCTTCGGTTTGTATCAGGCCTCTGAGCCAGAAATCTTTGGACACCTGGATATCTCTGCCGAGGGCGCTGATGACTCCCGTGGTTAAAGTATGGGAGTAGCCAAAAGGATTACCGATTGCTATTACGGTCTCACCTATCATCAGGTCGTTACTTCTGCCAAGGTGGATAAAGAGCAGTTTGCCGCCGGCCTGGATTTTCAGGACAGCGAGGTCTTTACCTTCATCGGCGCTGACTACCGCCGCCGGATGCTCGCTGCCGTCACTAAAGGTCACTTTTATTTGCTCGGCATTATTAACGACATGAGCATTCGTCACCATATAACCATCCTCGTGGATTACCACCCCTGAGCCAAGTACAACAACTTCGGTACGATAGCGAGGCCCGAAGAAATCCGGGCCGAATATATCAGACCAATCAAAACCGGGCCAGATAGAAGTGGTAACCAGCCGCTTGCCGGTTATGTTTACCACAGCCTTATACGTCTTCTCGTAAGCCAGTACAATAGGAGTTCGTCTCTCGAAGCTGCCCGGCCTCTGCTGCGATAAAGAATCAGCCTGTGCGGACACAAATGGTATTGCGATTATTAGCTGTGCCAGTAAATTTAGCGCTATCATTACAGTTTCCAAAATTAAGTCCTGCGCCGGAGTGTATATTCTAATTTATTTATGTTTGATGACCACATTTTTTTCGTGAAATAAAGATAAATTTTCTTGTCAACCGCTTCGGTCATCAGTATACTACAAAGTCCGAAAATTGCATTTTCCCGATGTTTGCTTGTTTTTCAGAAGGAGATTTTTAATGTTTGGCAAAACCATATTTGGAATTACATTACTCATAATACTATTAGGTATGACGGCTTGTTCGACGGATACGCCGGAGGCCGCCAAACCGGTGGCTGACTTGCAGGACCAGCAATCGGGTCCGGAAACGGGACAAGTGATAGCCACACTTGGTGATAAGAAGTTTACCACCGAACAACTCGATTGGATAAGTCGACGTCGGGGCGGACCTCCACCGAGCCCGAAGGCGATTTACAGATTAGCTGAGTACTGGATGGATATCGAGCTGCTTTCCAAAGAAGCAAAGAAGCTTGGGCTGCAAAAAAGTGAAAAAGCAAAGTTTGTGGCTGATTTCGGAATTAAAGAAGCCCATGCCAACGCAATGGTCGAGTATATACGCGAAAACACCGAGGTCACTGATGAGGATATTCAGGATTACTATGAAAAGAATAAACTTACCAGCTCGCAAATAAAAGACCCGCCACGGTTTAGCTTTTCACATATAAGGACAAGGACGCTCGAGTCGGCACAGGCCGCACTGGAAAGGATACAACAGGGAGAAGACATCAACGCACTGGCTAAAGAGCTCAGTGTTTATCACGATTCGGGGAGGGGAGGAAAGGTCGATAACCTCATTGAACGGGCCGTTAAAACCGGTTATGGTCCGGAATTTCTCAAGGTTCTTCAAGCAGCCGTAGAGGGTGAATTAGTCGGGCCTATTAAGACACATAATGACTTCTATGAGGTTGCTCGCCTCGAGGGTAAACGCGAAGCTTTTATAAAACCCCTCGAAAAGGTTAAAGAGCAGCTCAGAAAGACTCTGCTGTACAGATTTCAAAACCGCGACATCGAAGAACGGCTAACAGCCTTGAAGGAAGAGGTCAACGCAGAGATTCTTTTCAACTCCGCCATGAGCCGACGACAGCCACCGGCCCCTGAACAGCAATCAAAAGAACCAGAAACACAAAGCAGGCCTTAATAAAAAAAGGTAAATACGCTGTAGCATTGAAAGCTGTAGCAATTGAAAAAGGTTGCCTCCATTCGTTTTCATCCACGAGGCAACCTTTTTTCTCGGCATCACAAAACTTTACTCCTGAGAAGCAGCATCAGGAGGACTCTCCGCTGCCGGCACACCTGCCTCGTTCCCCTTATGGGCGGGAGGTTGTGAAGCCGGAACATCCACGATCTTCAGCGGCGGCGGCTCCACAGGCTGCAAAGAGCTCGACGGTGCACTCAACGACCTTTGTACATACTCGGCAAGTTGATTGTAATCCTGGGCGCCGTGGCAACTCTGCTCGTACTCGAATATGGTTTTACCGTAGCTCGGTGCCTCGGCCAGTTTTATATTTCTTCGGATGTAAACCGGCACAATCTCCGCATCGGACCAGGGACAATCACTGTTTCTCGCTTCGCTTAAGAACCGGTTTATGTCGGCTTTCACCTCCTGGGCGAGCGATACCCGGCTATCAAACAGGCAGAATAATATCGCGGTAACCTTAAGATTCCGGTTGATTCTTTCACTGACAAGGGAGATGGTCTGAAGAAGTTTCCCCAGCCCGCGCAACGCGAGAAAGTGCGGCTGAACCGGTATGAAAACCTCGTTGACAGCCGCCAAGGCATTAAGCGTCAATAGTCCCAGTGAAGGAGGACAATCTATTATGAGATAATCAAATTTATCTTCCACCGACCTGATTGCCTCACGGAGAATAGTTTCCCTGCCTATTACACTTACCAGCTCGCTTTCGGCCCCCACCAGATTGATGTTTGCGGCCAACAGCCACAGATTCGGCCGGACGGGCTGAAGCACTTTTTCAAATTCGACAGCGCGGCTTAAGACCTCGTACGAGCCGTTCTCGATGTTCTCGGGTTCAATGCCGAGGTGTATGGTAAGATGGGCCTGTGGATCCAGGTCGATAATTGCAACTCTTGAGCCGTTACGCGCCAGCGCCGCAGACAAATTGGCCACAGTTGTAGTCTTGCCTACTCCGCCCTTTTGGTTTATAATGGCGATTGTTCTCAAAATTCCTCCTCAGAAGGCGCAAAGATGATGAACTTCCAGTTGTGAAAAATCTTCAGGTCAATTTCCCTTCATCAACCGCCTCAGGACCGCATCAAGTACGCCGTTGACAAAACTGGCTGACTGCTCAGTGCTAAATTTCTTTGCCAGCTCAATAGCCTCATTTATTGCAACCTTTGGGGGCATATCAGGGCAGAACTTTAACTGATAAACCGCCAATCTTAAAATGCTTTTATCGACCTGTGAAAGACGCGACAAACGCCATTTTATGCTCGCAGCGGCTATCAACTCATCACAGCACCTCAGATTCTCCCAGGCCCCTCTTGTCCAGTCCAGGGCAAGCCTCAGGACCAGCTCATCGTCTGTGTTTTCGCGGAAAAAGCCCTCTACCCATCCGAGCAGTTCGTCTGCCTGCACATCAAGCTGATAAAGCGCCTGAATAGCAAGTTCTCGAGCTCGCGTTCTGCGGTCCACGCTGGGTCCCCAATTCTACAGACGTAACTATTCAGATTTCAAAACTGCGATTGTACCGGCATCGGTTAAATACGGTCCATCAGGTCAACCATTTCGATAACCGAGAGGGCAGCGTCGGCCCCGGCATTGCCGGCCTTTGTACCGGCCCTGTCAATGGCCTGCTCGATTGTCTCACAGGTCAGGACACCAAATGCGGCAGGTACGCCCGTATCGTAGTTAATCTGACCAATACCGCGGGAGACCTGCTGGCAAACATAATCGTAATGGCCGGTCTGTCCACGTATTACCGCTCCCAGACAGATTACAGCGGCGTATTTACCGCTCTTTGCAGCCTTTTTGGCTGCGATGACAATTTCACAGGCGCCCGGCACCCAGATTACTGTAATACGCCTTTCATCGATACCGTGGCGCTGCAGACAATCAACGGCACCATCCAGCAGTTTGCCGGTGATAAATTCGTTGAACCTGCTGATTACAATGGCAAAATTGCCCTTAACGGCCGTCAGTTGACCTTCAATTTCCTCAATCATAATCTTAACACTCCGAGCTTATTAAATTATTTGCTGTTGCCTTAGTTGGACATTATAAGACTATCACCAACAAGTTTCCAGAAAAACAGATGCCCAAGAAACCTTATGTAGGCACCGGTAATACCGCTCTAAACAACACAACCTTTTGAATTATAAGCGCTTATCTGCCGAAAATTCAATAAAAACTTTCCGGTAACAAAACCCGCCAGACAGAAAAAAACACCCCAAGCGGCCTTCAGAAGCTGCCGATTAAACGAACTGTCGGTCTTGTGAAAAGCTTGCACAGGCACAGACCAGCCGGGCGAGCACTACGAGTTATAATTCAGGGCTGGATTATGATAACTGACGAACCAGAATACCCGCAGTTCGAATTTGGACCATACGGAGAGGCTGAACAGAAGGCTTATAAGGCATTTGAGCTTTATGAAAACGGCAAGATGGTCGAGGCCCTTGATGAGCTTGAGCTTGCCCTGCAGGTTGACCCGGCCAACTGCTCGTGGCATTTCAATAAAGGCCTGACACTGGATGCCCTCGAGCGCTATGAGCAGGCCATCAGCGAATATGAACTGGCGCTCGCCGGCAATCCTGAAGATGTAGAGATACTGAATTCACTGGCAATTGATTATACGCGCGGTGGACAGTACGACCTGGCTATCGGTATTTTCGAGAAAATACAGCTGCTGCAGCCTGATTTTGAGCCGTGTTATTGCAACCGCATAATTACATACACAGAAATGGAACTGCACACCAAGGCCGAAGAGATGTTCTATCTCGCTCAGCAGCTTAATTCTAATTGTCCGTTGTGCTACTACAATATCGGTAACTCGCTATTCATTCGCGGCAATTATCCCAAAGCTATATGGTGCTGGAATAAGACGGCGATGCTCGAGCCGAATCATCCTCAAATCGAATATCGAATTGCCCAGGCCCACTGGGCCAACGGTGACCTCGATGCTGCAAAGCAGTATTTTCTCGCCGAGCTGCGCAACAATCCCGGGGATATTGACGTAATCTTCGACTTCGGTATACTTCAATTAGAGACCGGCCAGATTGAGGCTGCAAAGGAAAAGTTTAACAGGATTCTCGAGCTCGATTACGACTATGCCCCGGCAATGCACTACCTCGGCGAAATAGCTATCGACAGGGGTGACTATGCGACTGCAATACAATGGTTTATACGAGCTATTGAGAAAGATGGAACGCTGCCGGGGCCGCGATACAGGCTGGCGCAGTGTATATTCGCCACCGGAGACAAACAAACAGCCAGAGATTATCTGATGGCCGAGATGAATCTGTGCCCAACAGACCCGGACGTGCTGCTTGCAATGGCATGGTTGTTCCTTGAGATTGACGAGCACGGTCTGGCAGTTGAGTGCCTGATGCAGGCAGCGAATGATGAACCGGAAAATGCCCAAATCCTTCATTACCTGGGCCTTGCTCTGTCTATCCGGGAAGAGTACGATATTGCTATCGATTTTCTCCAGCAAGCCGCTGAGCTATCACCCCAGGACACAGCGATTCTGAAGGATTGTGCCCGGGCATACCTGGCGGCTGGAAAACTGACCCAGGCAAAGCAGGTAATAGAATCCTGTCGGGTGCTGGCACCGAAGGAACGAGAAGTAATCTTGCTGCAACAACATATTAACGCGACTTTTTTCCTGCAGCGAATAAGAGACAATCTATCCAAATCCACTGCCAAACGCCGATTCAGTAACAAACAACGGAAACTGCGAAAGCGTCATCCTTTAAGATAACACATTCACGAGCCGCCCGTAATAGTTCTGCAGGTACACAGCCTTGTTCGCCGCGACTCGACTGAGCTCGCCGAAGTCAGGCAAATTACCCAAGTTCCTGCGAACAAATATGTTAAGAAACCATTTGCAGCAAAGTGAAGAATCCCTATAATTTATCTGCTTGGCCGAGTGGCGGAATGGCAGACGCTGGGGACTTAAAATCCCCTGCCCGTAAAGGGCGTGTGGGTTCGACTCCCACCTCGGCTATCCTAGCGAGCAATATGTACAAATCGTACTTCCCAATTTAAATGGGGCCGTACGGAACCACTATAAATGCCGAATCAAAAGAGGTTGGAGAAAGAAATGACGGATAAAAAGCCGAAACTTGTGGATGTAAAACAGCCGAATCTTTACCGCGAATTCTTCCCGTACAGCGAGTTCCCGAAGGTCAGTTTTGACGGTACGGTCGTCGCCTACGACATCCCGGAGCAAATATGGATAACGGACACCACTTTTCGTGACGGCCAGCAGGGCCGGCAGCCCTACACACCGGAGCAAATCGCCCGGATTTACGATTTCCTGCACGAAATTGACGGCGGAACGGGTCTTATTCGCCAGTGCGAGTTTTACCTGTATTCAAAACGCGACAGAAAAGCCGTCGAACTCTGCAAGGAGCGGGGTTACAAATATCCCGAGATAACCGGATGGATACGTGCAACAAAGTCTGATTTCAGATTGGTTACCGAAATGGGTCTGGCAGAGACAGGGATTCTTACCTCCGCAAGTGACTATCACATTTTCCTGAAGCTGCGAAAAACCCGGGCCCAGGCGCTACAGGCCTATCTGGATATCGCAAAAGCAGCATTAGACATTAACATCATTCCCCGCTGCCACTTTGAAGATATTACTCGTGCGGACTTCGATGGTTTTGTTCTGCCCTTTGCGGCGGAATTGATGGACCTGGCCAAGCAATATAGTTCGACGGTCAAGATTCGTTTGTGCGATACACTGGGCTTCGGCGTAACATACCCGGGCGCAGCATTGCCGCGAAGCGTGCCGAAGCTGGTCCAGGGCCTTCGCAAGATTGGCGTGCCGTCCGAATGGCTGGAATGGCACGGGCATAACGACCTGCACAAGGTACAGGTAGATGCCGCAACAGCTTGGCTTTACGGATGCAGTGCGGTCATCGAACACGCCCAATTGAAAGGAATAAACAAGGATGTTAATTACACGGCCATCACCGAGCTTGCCGAGTATGCAAACAAAGAGCTTGGCTTTGAGATACCGCCGAAGTATCCGCTGGTCGGAAAGGACTTTAATGTTACTCGGGCGGGTATCCACGCAGACGGCCTGCTGAAAAACGAGGAGATTTATAACTGCTTCGACACGACCAAACTGCTTAACCGCCCGGTCGGCGTGAGCATCACCGATAAAAGCGGAGCCGCAGGCATCAAGCACTGGATAGAGTCACGGTACCAAACCGAGGTCTCCAAGCACGACCCACACGTTATGAAAATAAAGGACAAGATAGACGCTGAGTACGCCGCGGACAGGGTCTCGGCCATCTCGGATGAAGAAATGACGGCGATGGTGAAAGAGGTTTTTGGTGACAAACTGTTGCCATTGAGGTAAGAACTTTTGCCCGAGGAACAAATCAAGGCTGTTTTTTTCGATTTGGGCGAGACACTTCTGAATTTCGGCAAATTTGACAGCGGCCGAATCTTCAAAGAGGCCGCCAGGCTATCATACGGTTTTCTTCAGCAGCTCAGCCAGAAAGTGGGCGGCTTCGCATATTACTCAATGCGAAACCTTACCTCCATAAGGCTTCATTATTTGTTTTCCAATATCGCCGGCAGAGACTTCGATTCACTTGCACTGCTTAAAAAAATCGGGCGTAAATGGCACCTGCAGCTGGACGAACAACAGTGGCAGCATCTCGCGTGGCTTTGGTACGAACCTTTAGGTAAAATCGCAACCGTTGAGACGAATATCATCGAGACGCTTGAAAAACTAAAAAACGCCGGCCTGAAGCTGGGTATCATCTCAAACACATTCGTTCACGGCTCGAGCCTGGACAAACACCTGATGCAATTAGGCATGCTCGAGTATTTCCCCATAAGGCTTTACTCGTATAATTACAACTTTCGCAAGCCGGACCGGCGGATTTTCGAGACGGCGGCCGAACTGGCCGGTGAAGAACCGGAAAAAACCATGTTCGTAGGCGACCGGCTCGACAACGATATTAAGGGCGCGCTGAAAGCGAGAATGCTCCCCGTCTTAAAAAGTGCATATACCAATAATGGAAAAAAGATTCCTCAGGGAGTATTGAAAATAAACAGTATTTCAGAACTGCCGCAGGTAATAGAAAAAATCAATGGTTCGACGTAGCTCACCTAACTCGTTTTTAATCTTTAGTCAGTTGAGATTCACCTGTTTCCGGGAAAACATG
>CAYZTY010000054.1:14217-16017 GCA_964481525.1 uncultured Pirellulales bacterium | reverse complement strand
TAAATGGTACTCTCGATGCCGAAGAGAACCTTACGGCTATGGGCTCGGTTGAATTGCTCAGCACCGCACACTTAGGCGGTAACGTAACCGCTACGGACATAATATTTCACGGGCCGGTGACGGCAGATGGGTCTTCTTCCCAGAGCTTCAATGGCAACACGAGGATTGGAAGTTTGTCCGCAGACGATACTATAAACAAGACCGGAGGCGGCGACCTGAGCATCGCTGCAGGCTCGGTTAATCTTGACGGTGCCGTTGGCGTCTCCACCGGCAGTCTTCAGATAAATGGTACTCTCGATGCCGAAGAGAACCTTACGGCTATGGGCTCGGTTGAATTACTCAGCACCGCTCACTTAGCCGGTAACGTAACTGCTACGGACATAATATTTCACGGGCCGGTGACGGCTGACGGGTCTTCTTCCCAGAGCTTCAGTGGCAACATGAGGATTGGGAGTATATCCGCGGCTGATACTATAACAAAGGTAAACAACGGCAACCTTAGTCTCGCCGCGGGCTCGGTTAATCTTGATGGTGATGTTACTGTTTCCAGCAGTGACCTTCAAATAAATGGAACTCTTGACGCCGAGGGCGACCTTTCGGCTACAGATGAAGTTGAATTACTTGGCACCGCGTACTTAGCTGGTAACATAAACGCTACTAACATAACATTACACGGCCCGGTTACGGCCGACGGTGCTTCTTCCCAAAGCTTCAGCGCTGACGCATCGTCTGGTAGTATTTCTGCGGCTGATAACATAACCAAGATTGGCGGCGGTAATCTTATTCTCGGCGGAGGCGCCGGAATCAATCTTGGTGGCGATGTGGATGTTAGCACTGCGGACCTTATTCTGCAAAACAATACGACCGTTGCTGCAGGCAAGATGTTACAAGCCAGCGGCAGGGTGGTTCTGTCGAGTGGCATGAGCTTAACCGGCGCCGGAGCTTTAACGATTGAAGCCGACCGCTACATCATGCTTGGTGGGCCGGTCCAGGCGGGTGGCACGTTAGCTATCACGGCCAACAGAGACGGTGTTGGCCTCGGGGATTTGTTGGTAGATGAAACGCTTACTACTACTATGGGCAATATCGAGCTAACTGCAGTGAATGCCCTTATCCGCCTCCGCGACAATGTTACTGCGGCAGAGAATCTCGAATTGAACAACGAGGTGGTAGTATCGTCTGGTAAGATACTCAAGGCAGGTGCTAATTTAACGCTTGCTGATAATGAAACGCTTACCGGGCAAGGCGTACTAACGCTCGAGGCGGGCGGTGATATTACTCTTGGTGGAGCAACTCAATCGGCCGGGACTTTGGTATTGAAGGCTGATGCTGATGGTTCGGGCGGTGTTGGCGGCGGTACGATGTGGGCAAAGAGTACCCTCAAGACCACAGGCGGTGATATTGAAATTTATGCGTCGGATGAGACTATAAACCTTGATGACAATGTAGAAGCCACCCAGGACCTGCTTTTGAATAATAGCACCGTTGTAGCGGCAGGCAAGAAGCTGGACGCCGGCCGTAATGTGATAGTTAGTGACGGCAAGACGCTCGAAGGCGAAGGTGCCCTGACGGTCGAGGCTGACAGGGATATAACCCTCGGCGGAGCTACTAAAACTAAGAACTTCGGAACTATATATCTCTATGCTGATAACGATGCAGACGGCGCCGGAGATTTATGGACCAATGGCAGTCTGTATTCTGATGGTTCTTTAAATGCTGAAGCAGAAAACATCACCTTTGATGATGTTACTAAGGCAAATGGAAATATAATTCTGGCTGCTAACAAAAATGGTGATAGCA
>CAYZTY010000054.1:0-14207 GCA_964481525.1 uncultured Pirellulales bacterium | reverse complement strand
TGGAAGCCGGTGGAACTATAAATATTTCAGCAGCAGATGAGACGATAAATCTGCATAAAAGTGCCGACCCTATGGCTGTTGCAGATGTCGAAGCTGATTTTGACATTATTTTGAATAACGACACCGAGTTGGATGACGGCGTAATACTCAAGGCCGACCGGGATATAATTGTGGGTGATGGTACTGCTGATGGTACGAAATTAACGGGTGAAGGTGCCTTGACCCTGGAGGCTGACCGACATATCGTTCTCGGTGGTGAAGTTAAAGCCTCAGATTCTGTGGACGGTGATTTGGTCCTCTGGGCGGACAAAGACGACTTTGGTACCCCCGGCGGCGATATGCATGCCTATGAGGCAATCTATAATCCCGGCGGTAGTATTGATATTTATGCATCGGATGAAACTATAGACCTTGAAGGCAATGTAGAAGCTAGCCAAGACCTTCTCCTGAATAATAGCACCGTTGTAGCGGCAGGCAAGAAGCTGGACGCGGGTCGTGATGTATTACTCGCCGATGGCAAGACATTAAAGGGTGAGGGGGCCTTGACGGTTGAAGCTGACAGAGATATTACCCTTGGTGGTGCGACAGAAGCGGCTGGGACATTGATTTTGACGGCAGATGGCGAATCAGTTCCTGATGGCATAGGTAATCTTCATGCCAAGGGCACAGTCAAGACGACTGTCGGAGACATAGATGCGGATGGAGTTGATATTACATTTGATGGTGCTGTTGAAGCAGCGGGCAGCATATTTGCCGATGCTACCGGCAAGCTTTGGGCAAAGAGTACCTTATGGGCCAAGGGAGGTGACGTTGCTCTGTCTGCTGCTGATGACGACACTAAAGAAATCAACCTTGACAACAATGTTGATGCCTCACAGGACATTTTGCTTAAGAATGATACTAAAGTAGCGACAGGTAAGAAGCTGGATGCTGGCCGTGACGTAACAGTTAGTGACGGCAAAACTCTCAATGGCGAGGGTACCTTGACGGTCGAAGCTGACCATGACATTACCTTCGGCGGAGCGTCTGAAGCGATTGGGTACATGTACCTCTATGCTGATAACGATGCAGACGGCAGCGGCAATCTCTGGGCTAAAAGCAGTATAAAATCTACTGGTGATTCTTTAATTGCTGAAGGAGAGAACATTACCTTTGATGGTGTTGCTCAGGCAAATGCAGATATAACTCTGACTGCCAACAAAAATGGTGACAATCTCGGCTACGTAGATGTTCATGGCTTAGTCGCCGGTGGCACTATTAATATTTCAGCGGCAGATGAAACGATAAATCTGCACAAAAGTGCCGACCCGATGGCTGTTGTTGATGTCGATGCTGATATAGACATTATTTTGAATAACGACACTAAGCTGGATGATGGGGTAATCCTCCAGGCCGACCGGGATATAATTGTGGGTGATGGTACCGCTGACAGTACGAAGTTAACGGGTGAAGGTGCCTTGACCCTGGAAGCTGACCGTCATATTGTCCTCGGCGGTGAAGTTAAGGCATCAGATTCCGTGGACGGCGATTTGGTCCTCTGGGCGGACAAAGATGACTCCGGTATTCCCGGCGGCGATATGCATGCATATGACACAATTTATAATCCCGGCGGCAGTATCGATATTTATTCGTCGGATGGTACGACAATTCTTAGCGGCGACTGGGTTGAAGCCAGCGGCGATATAACGCTGCATAATGACACAGAGCTTGATGGAAGTGACCAGAGGATAGAGGCGGTGGCCGGCCAGCTTTATGCAAATGGCTCGGTGCACAAGACAAGTCTTGGTAATCTGGAAATGATTGGTGGTTATGACGGCCCACTTGGTGATACTACAGAGTACTCAGTGTGGACTCAAGATGTGACCGTTGATGATGGCCAGTTAACCATTCAGGGTAACGCCTGCGTTCGACTCGACGAAAGTATTTACTCTTCGGAAAATATGTCACTTGTTTCAAACTACGATAGTCTTTACAGTGGTGACGATTACTTAGTGCATTATAACGGAACTATTCAAAGCAAGTATGGCGACGTAGATATTTCCGCACAAAATAGTTTTATATCTCTCGGTGGTGGTACTGCTACAGAGTATGTTACAGCCGGTGGGGACATTTTACTCCGCGATTACACTTGGGTACAATATAGCAGAAAACTCGATGCCGGCGACGATGTAATCCTGGCAGGCGGTGAGCAGATAATTGCGAACGGAAGTCTGACAGTTGTGGCGGGCGACGACATATTACTTGGTATCGACGACATTGCTAACCATGAAACAATCCAAGATGTCGGGTCTCCAGGCGAAGTTTCTGCAAATCAGGACCTGATACTGACCGCGGTGGATGATATTCATGCCCACGGCATACTCATTTCACAGAATGGCAATATAGAGCTCTCCGCGTCGGACAGCACGATAAATCTGCACGAAGGTGCTGATGCTGACGTGGACCTTATCCTTAATAACAACACAGTGGTAGATGCAGATAAAGTGCTCAGTGCCGGTCGTGATGTTCATTTAAACAGTCATAAGACATTGGATGGCATAGGTACATTGACTGTTGAGGCAGACCGCAACGTTTATCTGGGCGGTGATACAACCGCCGGGACAGCCGGTTCGGGTAATCTTTTCCTGACCTCTAATGCGGACGATGTGGATGGCGGCCTTATCGAGGCCAAGGGCAACATTGTCTCAGCGGGCGACGTCTTTATTAACGGAAACGTATTACTTACCGGTGTGGACGGAGTTGCTACACACAGCAACCAGAAGATAGAGGCCCAGAATATCGGCAGGCTCCTTATCAATACGTCGGTCTGGCCGAGTTTAACTGAGCCGTACCTGAATAAGACAAGCACAGGCAATCTTGAACTACGCTCCGGCTACGATTTGGGCTTGCACGCTCATGTGACTGTCGACGCCGGCAAGTTAAATATTGTTGGAGGGTCAGATACCGGCCTTTATGGAAACCTTCAGTCTTCTGGAGATATGACTTTAACCTCGAATAATGGTGGGTATCCGAACTCTGACCTCAGATTACACGGGAACGCCGAGAGTACCGGCGGAAGTGTTGAAATGACAGCAAATGGTCGGCAGATACGCCTTTACAGAGAATCCTGGAATAGTGCAGAGCCCTGGCAGGGCGTGAAAGCTGATGAAGATATTTTACTCAATGATGACACGGCAGTGAATTATAACGGTGCAATACTCGATGCCGGTAGGGATGTAATTTTGGCCAATAACGAATACCTGACAGGCAGCGGAGCCTTGACGGTTGAGGCCGACCGCCATATTACTCTCGGCGGAGCAACTGAGGCGGCAGGGACTTTGGTATTGAAAGCTGATGCCGACAATTCGGGTGGTATCGGCGGTGGCACGATGTGGGCTAGGAGTACTGTTAAGACTACAGCCGGCGATATTGATATCTATGCATCAGATTCGACTATAGACCTTGACGGCGATGTAGAGGCTGCCCAGAATCTGCTTTTGCATAATAATACCGTTGTAAAAGCAGACAAAGAACTCAAAGCCGGCAACGATATAATTCTCGGCAGCGGCAAAACAATAACGGCCGAAGGCAGTCTGACGCTTGAGGCAACCGGCGGAGGGACAGTTGCAACGGCCGGGAAAGTCAATATCGATATGGCTGCCGATGAGACAACGCTGACGCTTAATCAGAATGACGCAATTGATATGGCTGACTTCACAGTGAACAACAGTGAAGATACGGACCTGATCGCAAACAGTACCGGCGGTTATGTCAGTGCTGTAGTTGGAGACGATAATCCTGCCGATGCCTGGAAATCTATAATGGCTATGGCAAACGATTATATCACACTTGAAGGTCTCGGTGATATAACCACCAAGGAGCTGCATTCTACCGGCAACAACGGTAACATTTCCGTGCAATCAATAAACTCCGACCTGATTGTCGACGGTGATGTGACGGCAGATACCGGCGGTGTCTCACTGCTCGCGAAGAATGGCAGGATTTACACTTCAGGTGGAGATACACTTGATGTTGCCATAACCGGTTACTCCGATGATGAAGATATCGTTGCCCCGATTGGTGTCGATTTGCCTGTCGGCTTCGACGAAAAGGCTGCGATCAAAATCATAAGTCTGGATGACCTGCACCTCGGCGAGGATGCTGTTTTAACAGCCAACGGACAGTACTATTCTGGCGACCATGACCAGCGTGATTATGTCCGCTTCCGTCGAGACGGCGAGCCAATCGATGTGGCAATTTATGTGGCCAGTATTGATGATTCCGGACCGGGCACGGGCAACATAGAGGTTAGCTCCTCGGCCATAGTTATTAATAACGGCCCGACAGGAACGGACGTTGGCACTCTTATCTTTGATGCCTTTGATACTGTGACGTTTACTCCGACCTTTGAGAACTCGCTCAGGTCGGCCGGTGACAGCGACGTTGTGAGACTGGAGGTTGTATCGCGGTACAGCCAGGATATAGCAATGGCAATGGGAGTTGACAGGGGTGGGCTTTACAGGCTGCCCTATGCTGACGATATCGGAGCCCTTGCCGGCGGAGAATTTCAGGCATCCGGCGGTCAATATATCCTGAGAGGAACACACGACAGCCAACTTTTAACGCTGGCCAAGATACTTGAGCTGACTGATCCTGCTCCGCTTGTACCGCCAAGCGCTCAGGATGCGGAAGATAACGGAGAGGTTGACGAGACTCTGAGTGAAGCCTTGCTGCGCTGGTTAGCTGGTGAGCTGGGAGAGTCTGAACTTCAGGCGTTTCTGCGTAGAGCTTATCCACCCTCGCTTCGAACCGACCTGCGGCCCTACAGAGCAGCAGCAAGACTTAAGAACTTTGCCACAATCCTACAGGATACTGAGGGAACCCATATTGCTTCTCTGGGCCAGGTAGTTTCTGAGTTCGTCCAGACTGATGCGCCTCCTTCAGAGGAGCAGATTGCTTCGTTTGCCCAGGCAATGATGATTCATAAGGGTGATACAACCCACTATGCCGTTGCCGGACAATGGTTAGATGCTCTGGTCGGATATGTGGGTGTTTTGAACATGGAAATCGGCTGGCCGGTAGAAAGGTCCGTTGCGTTTGCTCTGGATAAATACGCTGCGCCTATAACGGCAAGCGGCGATACAAAAACTGCTATGTTCCTGCAGGTCTATTTAGGGTCGGCTTTTGGCGTCTAAGGCGGACTGCTATGCAGCGATGGGTAGTCTCTCTGCTTGATTGAATCGCGGCCTTAAATAGGCGGATGACAAATAGGTCTTGACTGAAGGATATGAGAATGATGGGTGTCTTTTTCAGTCAAGGATTTGTATAACCCAGCTACAGGCGGTACGTTTGCGCAGCGGGCTTTCTGTCCGCTTACAGCTCAGATGCCCTGATAAGAGCCAGAGTCTTGTCCTTCTGCTCCAATTGTTCCATTGTTTCAAGCACGTGAGTTACTTTTGGGTGGCCCGGCTCGAAAATCTTACGGAGTATCTTGAATGCCCGACGACAAAGAGATTGGGCTTCAGTGTATTTACTCTGGTGTATGCAAACCTTGGCCAGATTATTGAAAGCCATCGCCGTGTAGTCATTATCTGTGCCCAGCGAATCTTCGAGTATCTTCACCGCCTGCTTACAGGAATCCTCGGCTTTTTCATACTTGCCTTCGGCCAGATACAGTTCACTGAAGAGATTCAGGACTTTCCCGATGAGTGGATGTTCAAGCCCGTGTTTATTTTCAACTGTTTTGAGTATCTTGTTCAGCAACTCTTCTGCCCGAGTGTAGTCTTTTTTCGCCTGACATATTTTGACCATCGTCAACCAGGTCGGCGTCAAAAAGTGATGGTCCGGCCCGTATACTTTTTCCTGTATCGTCAATGCTTGATTAACTAATTCCTCCGCCTCGGCGTTTTTTCCCTGCAGCACATATAGCTTAGCGACTTGACTTAGAACAGACGCCGTGTAAACGTGCGTCGGCCCATAGCTTTTGTTAAGCAAGCTCATCGCCTGCTCGTAATAGGCCTCAGCCTTTCCTAACTTGCCCTGGTCGACCAGTATGGCGGCCATCTCTACCTGAAAGGGGGCCATCAACGGCTCGTCCTGCAGACGATTATTCTTCATAATATCTATTGCCTGCTCAAGAACGTTTCTGGCCTGACGATACTTGCATTGCTCCCGATTTATTGAGCTTAAAATCCGTAACGTATACGCAACATACGGATGATTTTTGCCCTGGGCCAGCTCCTGCAATTCAAGCCCCTGCTTACACAATAACTCAGCCTCAGCCAGTTTACCTTGACTTTTATACAGCCACGCCTGGTCAATCAGACACATATAAACTTCCGAATCAGATTCACCATTTGCCTTTGCCAGGTCCAGTGCTTTTTCAATAAGAGGCTCTGCTTTTGCATACTCGCCGTAAGCGAGGTAAACTCTTGCCATAGACCGCAGGGCCCTGGAGGAAGAAAGATTTCTCGACACATCTATTGCGTATAACGTAGGGCTTTTGATGAAAGCTACACTCAATAAAAATGCGAGAGCCAACCTCTTACCTACTATCTGAGTCTTCATTCTTGCCGCCATAAATTCCCCGTAGAAGTATTAGGAAGGGTCCCTTTCCCATGATTATTTGTAGGTTCCTCCTCGAACTCTTATGTGTAATAATTCGGGGAAATTTGATTTTGACTTTAGCCGTGCTTAACTGTCGTTTATGAGACCTTAAGTTCGTATTATTTTTGTGTAAGCGGATGTAAACGCGCGGCTTGATATGCTTTTATTACCAGACCTTTAATCAGCGGTGTCGTCCGTACCGAAAGTAGGGTTTACAACGAGATAGTTATATGGACCTTAAAAAGAACCGTTGTAAAGAAGGTTGAAAAGACAGCGAAGAAAATGTAATGTTTTGTCCCGGCATTTGAATAAGTCCATCTGAATAAAAACACGGAATTTGCGGTCTTCGCAAATTTTTTTGTCGCAAAATCACCTTTTCCTGCACTATATAATGAGGATTCGAGTTCTCAAAGGCTTCTCGAGGTGTTGATGGCTGAGACCGACAAATACTATATTGAGCAGTGCCTAAATGGCCATCCTGACGAGTTTCGGTATTTTGTTCGACGATACCAGGCTGTGTTAATGGCTTACTTGACGGGCAAACTGGGTAATAAATCCAGCGCTGAAGAAGCGGCTCAGGAGACATTTGTCCGGGCATATTTTGGTCTGTCTGAATTGGAAAAACGTGAGTCTTTTTATTCCTGGCTTTTAGGTATCGCAAGCCGGGTGGCAAAAGAGCATATAAGAAACGCAAAGAGATTTACTGAATGGGACTGTCCGGCAAAACAACAGGCTTATGAAAAAAGGATAGAAAATGATTTGCAACTTGAACAAGCGATTGCCGAGCTTCCTGGTTCTTACAGAGAGGTAATTCTTCTAAGGTTTTATGCCAATCAGTCATGCTCACAAATCGCCGAGAAGCTAAATACATCTGTCGGTACAGTGACAAAGACACTCTCAAGAGCCTATGCTGAATTACGTACATCGCTAAGTGATGAAAAAGAGGTGCAAGAATGAATTGCACAGAATGCAGGGAAAAACTGGTCGAATTACTCGAAGGTCTTTTGCCTGATTCGCAAAGACGAATAATCGAAGAGCACCTGAAGGATTGCCGTAGCTGCCA
The DNA here is from genome assembly GCA_964481525.1 of uncultured Pirellulales bacterium. Lineage (GTDB taxonomy): Bacteria > Planctomycetota > Phycisphaerae > Sedimentisphaerales > CAYZTY01 > CAYZTY01. Next base: position 6,559 of record CAYZTY010000054.1, on the reverse strand, counting down.
GGATGACTTGAAGGAGCTAAACGAACTTAGGGAAAGGATAACTTCAAATGGCAAAGCCTGGCAACAAGCCAATATCGAGGATGCGGTCTTCGGCCGGATTATTCGTAAACAAAGTCAAAGATTAAAACAAGCTGACAGGATACATCGTCGGTTTAGAATATGGAGACAAATCATGAACAGCAGAATTACAAGATATGCCGCAGCAGCGATGATAATTGTTGCAGCGATTTTTGCTGTAAGTATTTTTAACAAAACAACACCCACCGCATCCGCAGCCCAGGTGTTGCAGGATGCAATAAATGCGGTATCCGATTTGTGGTCGGTGCATATGAAGGCGCGGATGCGTACACTGCCGGGCGACAACTTCTCCCTAATCGGATTGGATTATCGTTTTGTTCCAATCAAGATGTGGAAACGTACTAATGCAGACAACCAAGTGCAGTGGCGCGTGGAAAAACCCGGCCGAGTTCTTCTTATGGACGGCCAAAATACAATTATGTTTATCAGACCGAATTATGGTGTTCTGCAGGAAGAGCCCTGGCCCCTGGGCTGTTACGATTCCTGGTCGGGTCGTCTATTAAACGTGCGTGAGCTGCTGGACAACGAGCTGCAAAATGCAAAGAACCATCCCGACCGCGAAGTTTGTCTGCGGCACGAAGAAATTGAAGGAAGGGATAAAATCATCCTTGAGGTCGATATAACGACATACCTTGATGAGGATGACTACCTTCGAAACACGTTCATCTCGGATTCAGACCATCTGAAGGTGTATCAGTTTGACGCAGAGACAAAATTACTGGAAGGCCTTCAGGTGTACGTGCACACCGCAGACCAGGACGTGCTGATTTTCGAAGTGACGGATATCGAATACAATACAGAGATTGATGATGATGTCTTCACACTGGATTTGCCGGAAGATGTGATTTGGTATAAGGAGCCGGAGGTACTGCAGGATAATAAACGGTACGAAGAGATGACACCGAAAGAGGCGGCCCGGGCGTTCTTCCAGGCGTGTGCGGAAGAAAACTGGGAGGAGGTTTTGAAATTCTGGACTGGCTCAAGGATAGATGACGACCTTAAGGAATATCTAGGCGGCCTTGAGATAATGTCTTTGGGTGAGCCGTTCAAGTCGAAAGGATATACTCGCTCAGGATGGTTCGTGCCTTACGAGATTCGTTTAAAGTCCGGTGAGCTCAGGAAACACAATTTGGCAATCCGAAAAGACAATCCTGCTAAGCGGTTTGTAGTCGACGACAGTTTTTAATTACACAGTACGCTATAGAACCTGTATCATAGGCCGGTTTCCCGTAAACCGGCCTTTTCTATTGATTTGTACCGGCCGCTAATAAGAAAACTCTACTTTGTATTCTGCCGGCTTCGTAATTTTCTTGATTGCATCGTTTAATCGTGACAGCTCGATTGAAAGCCTTTTGTTTATTGCATCGACTTGTTCCGTTGATTTGAATGGCTTGAGCATATCGTCAGGGCTTGAATTGAACGGCAGGACAATATCCTTTTCATAGTAATCTTTCTTAACCCTCAAAAGTGTTTTTCTTCCCGGATAAGTCTCCTTCTCAGGCGACCTTTTGGAAACAGGCCTGCTATTATACTCGGCCAGCTTATATGCGATGTCCAGGTCGGGTGCATAATGTGAAGCGGCAAAGCGCGTACCGATACCAAAGCCGTCAATCTGAGCCCTTTTGGCTAAAAGTTTCTCAACCGCGAATTCGTCGAGTCCGCCGCTGACAAAAATCTTCATAAATTCGACGCCTTTTTTCTTAAAGTGTTTCCGCGCAAATTTGGTAAGTGGCGCAATCTCGCCGCTATCAATGCGCACCCCCTTTATTTTTACTCCTTTTCTCTTATAAAATTCTTCCGCCACTGCCGCTGCGGTTTTGATTCCCGCTGTCGGTTCATAGGTATCAATCACGAGTATGGCCTGCTCCCCATAAAGCTCTGCATAATTCAAAAACGCCTGTTTTTCCGAATAGTGCACCTCAACATAGGAATGTGCCATTGTCCCGGAAGGAGCGAAATCAAGCAACCTTGAGGCAAACAGGTTACTTGTAGCTGAGAATCCCGCATTCTGTGCTGCTCTGGCCGCTCTCACTGATGCAACCGGGCCATGAGACCTGCGCAAACCAAAATCGATTATCGGGATGCCGCCTGCCGCGAGAGTCAGCCTGGCTGCAAGTGTAGCTTCTATAATGGAAAAACCTAAAATGTTTAAGATGTAGCTCTCCAGAATCTGCCCATGAATCAACGGCCCGGCTACTTCCAGAATCGGCTCACCGGGGAAAAATACCGTCCCCTCGGCAAGAGCACGTATCTTCACATCGGGTTTAAGACTCTTCAAAAATTCAAGGAAGTCGTCCGTGAACTTACCCGTTGACCGAAGAAACTCAATGTCGGCCTCGGAGAACTGGAATGCTTTGAGGTACGATTTCAATTCAACAAGGCCGGCCATTACAAAAAAGCCCCAGTTTGCCGGCAGCTTCCGGATAAAGACCTCGAAATGTGCACGCTCGTCGAATTGCTTCTTATGGTATACCTGCGTCATCGTAAGCTCGTACATATCCATGAAAAGTGCAGGTGTATCTTTAAGTAACCACACCTAAGATTCCTTTCCTTAAATCATTAAGCTCTTTTACATTCACACCTTTTGCTTCAAACTCTGTTAAAACTCTTTCCTCACCTTCCCGTTCAAGGCCTTTAACAACATTCCTTAAAACTATAACTTCTGCTTTACCCCATCGCAGCAACCCCCGGACTGTTTGATACACACAAATCTCAAGGGTGACGCCAAAAACCACTACCACCTCTGGCTGAATCAATTCCAGCAGCTTCAGTGTATTGGGATTGGTAAACACATCAAGCTCTTTTTTTCTTATGACAACGTGAAATAGTTCTCTATCAACGAAACCTTTCAGGATTTCAGTATCCATGTCGGTAAGTCCGACTACTGCAACAGGTACCTCTCCGATGTAGCCCACTCTTGACGAGCCTTGTTCCGAAGCGAGGCAGTGGGCGGGGAAGGTCTGCGTAAAGTCGGGATTCTCTGAGATTTCAATGTCCTCCTCGGTGTGCCAGTCAGTTGAAGCTATGATTGGAAAGTGGTTCTCGAGCGCAAATCTTCGTGTATCACTGATTTTCTCGATTATTTCCTCGCCGTCCGGTATGTATAGCTTACCCTGCGGCTTTAGAAAATCGAACTGCGTATCAACATCCCAGAAAAGAATCCGCTTTTGATTCATATAAGTTGCTCCTCACAGATAGAAAAACCGTTGGAACAGTATCATACGCCGTCAAATAATCTTTATCAAGTGTTCGTTTGAGCCTGTATGGTTGGTTGTGTTTGTTTTCTGGGAGCTCTTTAGCCCTTAATGCAGACCAGCGGCACTAATTTGGCAACCTTGCGGGCAAGATTTGCCTGGTGCGTGACTTCCACAACGGCACTGACATCCTTGTAGGCTCCGGGTGCCTCTTCGGCCACACCTCGTAAGGATGGACTGCGTATCAGGATGCCGCGGGCCGCCAGAGTTTTGACTACATCTCTGCCTTGCCATTGCTTCGTGGCTTGACGCCTGCTCATATTACGGCCGGCACCGTGGCAGGCAGAGCCAAACGCAAGGGACATTCCCTCCCGGCTGCCGGCCAATATGTACGAGGCGGTTCCCATAGTGCCTCCGATGAGGACCGGCTGGCCGGCCTGACGCAGTTCCGGCGCGATGCTGGGATGGCCGGGTCCGAAGGCCCGCGTGGCACCTTTGCGGTGAACAAAGAGCTTCTGCATGCGTCCATTTACCTGATGCTCCTCCAACTGGCAGGTGTTGTGCGAAACATCATAAAGCAGCGTCAGCCGAGCCTTCGGCAGTATCTCGGCAAAGACCTCTCTGACCAGATGAGTAAGAACCTGCCGATTGGCCAATGCGCAGTTGATACCACATCGCATAGCGCCCAGATAGGCCTGTCCAACCAGGGAATTGATAGGCGCACAAGCCAGTTCCCTTTCCGGCAGCTCGAGTCCGTAACTGCCTGCCGCGGTTACCATTCTCTTGAGGAATTCTGTACCTATTTGATGCCCCAGACCTCGCGAGCCGCAGTGAATGCTCATAGTTATATCGTCCTTCTTTAGCCCGTAAGCGTTCGCGATTTCGGCGTCATAGACCTCAACAACCTGTTGCAGTTCCAGATAGTGGTTGCCGGAGCCTAATGTTCCAACTTCATCCTGCTGACGCTTCTTGGCGTGGTCCGAGACTTCGGCGGGGTCGGCCCCGCCAATGGTGCCACCTTCTTCGACATATCGCAGGTCTTCTTCGCTGCCGTAGCCAGCCTTAACCGCCCAGCGAGCGCCGCCGGTAAGCATCTCATCCATTTGCTTTGGACCAAGGCGAAGTTTACCCCTGCTGCCCACACCTGCCGGTATCTTGCGGGCCAGCAGCTCGGCAAGCCGTTCTTTAATCGGTTTTATATCATTAGGAACAAGCCCCGTGCGAAGTGTCCGGACACCACAGGCAATGTCGAAACCCACGCCACCTGCGGAGACCACGCCGCCTTGCTCGGCATCGAAAGCGGCAACACCTCCGATTGGAAAGCCGTAGCCCCAATGTGCGTCCGGCATTGCGAAAGACGCCTTCACGATACCAGGCAGCTTTGCTACATTCACGGCCTGGTCATAAACCTTTGTATCCATTTGCCTGATAAGCTGCTCATCCGCATAGATAATCGCCGGCACGCGCATTTTACCGAATGGCTCAATGTGCCATTCGTAAGCGGATTTTCTTTTTAGTATTTTGGTATCCATCGCACACCTCGAATCATTTACTTATACGTCAACGACACACTGCGCTATCCAGCTCCCATCTTTATCTCGGCGCACATCGAGGGCCGTGTATGTGGCCGCTTTAACCTCAACCACAGGATTATGTTTGGCTCGCTTAAGCTTTTCTCCCCACGCACGGGCGGTCAGACGATTGTCTTCGATGTGAACTTCGAATCGGCTGAACAACATCCTGCGTGTTGACATTTCATAGAGAAGGGCGTTTAGCCAGTCTGCAAACAAAAGCTGTTCATCCGGAGCCTCGCAGGTAACCTCAACCAATTCTTTTGGCGTAATATCTTCCAGGTTCGTAATGACTGCTGTTAATGCCGCAGCGGCCTGGGCAAAAGCCTCCTCTCTTGTTGAGCCAAAGCCGCGTATGCCGATATCGGCTTGGTGCGGAAAATGCTCCCAGCCTTTTTTATTCATCGCTTTCAACCTGTAAAGCTTACAATGTAAAACGACATGTATCTATTATAACGGACAGGCCATTGTGCAAGAAGATAATATCAGGATTGAACCACAATCAAAAAAGCTGCGGCATTAGCCACCGCACCTGTCCTGAACCGTTTTTTCAATCGGCAGGTTACGGTCACGGCCTGAATGCCGCAGCCTTGTTTAAATTTTTTTGAACTAATTGACCAATCTAATCTCCAAATGGCCTCTATGGCTGGCCGCATTCATCCAGCCAGTGCTCAACCACCTGAAGTAGGTCTATAAAATCAACCACGTTATCCCTGTTGGTATCGCCGGGGCCTGAAGTTGACCAGCCGACACCAATTATAGCGAAGTCCTCAAAGTTAACTGGGTCTACGCCGTCAAGGTTTGCAGTCTCACATTCGCATTCATCACCGATGTTATCACCATCTGAGTCGGTCTGGTCGGGATTGTAAATGCCCGGGCAGTTATCGCAGCCTTCACAGAGGGTTTCGATGGTCAAAGACCACGAATTAAGGGTTCCTCCATCAGGAGGAGTATCATCTATTACTTCGAGTGTCCAGGTTCCTGCGGTTCCCTTTCCATTGAGGTCGCTGAGATTGCCTTCAGGTCGGTATGAACCGTTATATGGAGGTGTCCCGCTCGTAATCTCTACCATTGCCTCATCGTCAAGTATCGTATCTGTAAAATTATTACCCGAACCGCCAACGTCGGTGAACAACTCAACACTCGTACTATCCGGAGCAATGAGGTATACGTCCAAATCCTCATCAAAGGTATGGGCAATATCGAGCTTGACGTTCAGGTCAACAATTGTACCAGTGCCTGCAATATTAATCGTTGAAGTTATTGTTCCCTTAGTAGGAATTTCTTTCGGCACATCCGTAGAAGTGTATTCTGCCTGGCAGCCGTCGCCGACTCCATCGCCGTCACTGTCGATATCGGGAACGCCACAGCCGCAGGTGCCGGGGTCAGTCTTATTCGGGTCAGCCGGACAACCATCTATACAGTCTGCCGTCCCGTCGCCGTCGCTGTCGGTATCAGGAACACCACACCCACAGTCACCGGGCTCAATTTTATTCGGGTCATTAGGACAACCATCGTTGCAGTCCAGTGTTCCATCGCCGTCACTATCGGTATCGGGAACGCCACAACCGCAAACGCCGGGCTCTGTCTTGTTCGGGTCATCCGGACAATCATCGTTGCAGTCCGGTGTCCCATCGCCGTCACTATCGGTGTCGGGAACACCACAGCCGCAGGTGCCGGGGTCAGTCTTATTCGGGTCAGCCGGACAACCATCTA
>CAYZTY010000053.1:0-16205 GCA_964481525.1 uncultured Pirellulales bacterium | reverse complement strand
CGAACGCGGACTGACCCACACAAATGCCATATCCAGCAGCCACCAGACCGCGAATAAAAGCACAAAACGCTCATGGCCTTTCTCGTTCTTGATTTCCGACGCGCTCGGCCGGCTCCCAAACAGTCTGATGAGCCTCGCTACAATTGCCCCGGCAGCTAACAATATTGGCAGTATCAACAGGCGATAATAGCGAAGTATCCTGAATACTACCTCTTTTCTCTGTTCAGGTTTCAGAATCTGCCAGCTTTGGGCAACATAACCTATCGGTAAAACTCTACCCAGCAGCCCTTTCTTCTCAAGGTTATCCTGAGTCGTGTTCTCATCAACCTCCAGTCCGGATGGCTCATACTCCCGGCCGTCACGCGAGCCTGCAAAGACAGAGGCAACCTGCTTCCACACAAATGAATAGGGTAACTTCGTACGGTGGCCGCCCGCCAATATCCACACGTACAATGGCGCTATTGCAATCACCGCACCTCCTGTCAATAATCCTATATCAACAGCGGTTCTCTTCCATTCTCTGTTTTTTAGAAAAGGCTGAATGATAACAAACAGGCCCACAGCCACAATCGCCGAGAAGCCCGTGTTTTTGAATAGTGGCCCCCAAGAAAGTAAACCACCCGCCAATAGCGTCAGCCACCATCGCCCGTTAAGCTGGCCCAGAACAAAACAACTAACCCCCAGGAGCATGAAGGCAATCATATACTGCTCTTTGACGTTGCCGAATTTGGCAATGAGTGGCGCCGAGAGATACGCCGAGGTAACTATCACGCCGACAGCGGCGGCCAATGTGCCAAAGAGCTTCCGCATCGCCCAGAACATAACAACCAGCGCCGCGGCCTGCAGAATCCCCTGGATAAGCTTCGGACCGGTCTCGTTAAAACCAAAAAGCCGAACCCCAAGCATATTAACAAGCAGCGTTCCGGTAGCGGCGCTCGGCTTTTCCTCAATACCCATCCTCGCGCCGTCCAGGAGATGCTTGGCGGAATAAACATTGGAAGCGCTGTCAAAAGGTCCCGGTGAATTGAACTCTATATACTTTCCCAGCCCAAATGGAACGCCCGCCAGGATGATTATGATGACAAACTTGAACACAGCTCCACCGCCGGATTTTCGGCCAGGTTGATTTAGGTGATGTTTGGTTTTCCGGATACTTTTCATAGCTTTGGCGCGCCGTCTCTACCGGGTTATTCAGCCTGACTAATCCTCACGCCATTCCAGTATCTGCCGAATCGTATAAATCGGCCGACCCTGAGACTCATGATATGTACGCACAAGCATCTCAGCCAACAGCCCCATCAGGACAAGTTGCAGCGAGGTCATAATCAACAATGTAGTCAAAATCAGCAGCGGATTACGATTCATCGCAAGGTGTCGTGCCGAGATAAACTTTTGATACAGAACCGCCAGGCCGCTCAATACCGCGCCCAAGCTGCACAGGAATCCCAGGCCGCCAAATACGTAAATCGGTTTGGTGGAAAAAGAACCCAGGAATTTTATAGTAATAAGGTCGAGGATAACCTTGAGGGTCCGGCCCAGGCCATACTTGGCAACGCCGGTCGTTCTCGGCCGGTGATTCACTACAATCTCAACCACCTTTGCACCACCCCAGCCGGCCACAGCTGGAATAAATCGGTGCATCTCACCGTAAAGTCGTGTCTCCTCAAGCACTTCCCGACGATACGCTTTGAGCGTACAGCCAAAATCGTGCAGCTCGACTCCGGTTATCCGACGGATTAGCCAGTTGGCTATTCGCGATGGAAGCCGTCGCCTCACCGCAGCATCATGCCGCTTCTTACGCCAGCCGCTGACTATATCATAACCCTCGTCCAATTTGTCCAGAAGCCTCGGTATGTCCGCAGGGTCGTTTTGACGGTCGGCATCGATTGCTACGATTATCTTCCCTCTGGAATGTTCGAAGCCCGCGCTCAATGCCGCGGTCTGTCCGAAATTCTTACGGAAGGAAATGACGCGAACACGGCGGTCAAGTTTTTGAAGCTCCGCCAATATCGAAAAGCTGTCGTCCGTGCTCCCGTCATCGACAAAAATTATTTCGTAACTATCATACTTATCAGACAAACTTATCTTTATTTCTTCATATAAGGTCTTGATGCTGTCCTGCTCATTAAGTAACGGGACAACAACTGACAATCGCACTTCCTGGCTGGCCATACTCAGCTCCTTAAAAGCTTAGCCGCCTTCTTAATCAGTCGGCACAATATCCCTTTTGCTACGACAGTCCCTGAATAGTAACCGTAAATGCCCCAGTTGTAAAGGCATAACTACACAGCTACAAAACCCAGGCAACCTAAGTCCCAAGGTTAAGCGAAAAAAAAACCTTGCCTAATCCGTCGTCTATGCTAAACTGTATGTCTTTGTGATAACCGTTAAGCTCGAAATTTAATGAATATGGAGCCAAGAACATGAAATTCAGGTTAAGCATCCTTACCATTCTTATCATTTGTGCCGGTTTGTCATTTCAAGCCAGTTGCGAAACGCCCGCAGCGATGCAAGCCGCCGGCGAAACCTCTGGCGAAGCTGGTCAAGCCGAAGAGCCGGCCGGCAAACCGCAGCCCCCCGAAAAACCGGCAAAAATCCCCCAGCCCGAAGTCCAGCAGGGAGAGGCAGAAATCACCTTCGATAATACCGTTCACGATTTCGGCGATATCCTGAGCAAGACTAAGAACACCTGCGAATTCAAATTTAATAATACCGGAAGCAGCGAACTTGTAATTGGAGATATCAAAAGAACGTGCGGCTGCACGGTCTTCGAGCTGTCAAAAAAGAATTACGAACCCGGCGAGAGTGGCACAATCAAAGTGCAATATTCAGCCTCGGTAAAACCAGGCCCGACGTTAAAACACCTCTATGTCCCTTCAAATGCCAAGAAAAATCCCAAAGTTGAGCTCACCATTAAGGCCAATATTATCCAGAAGGTTAAGGCCAGCCCGCGAATACTCAATCTTGCACTGGATAAAGCAAACGCCGACTGCCCACCTATCACCCTGAAAAGTATTGACGGCAGGCCGTTCAAGATAACTAACTTCAACTCAACCAACCAGGTAATTACCGCCGAGTTTGACCCCAATACTGCCGCCACCGAGTTTGTCCTTCAACCAAAGGTTAACATTGAGAAGTTAAGCAAAAGGCTCAATGGACATATTAGTATCAAACTAACACACCCGCATTGCGATATGGTCGGCATTAGTTACAGAACGCCTGCCCAGTTCCAGACAAACCCGGCAACAATCATTGTCCAAAACGCAAACCCTGTCGAGTCGATAAAAAAACAAATCTTGGTACAAAACAGCTACGGCAAAGATTTCGAAATTGAAACGGTCTACTCGGAAAAGGGCAGTATGAAGCTGTTGAGCCAGAAAAAGCTCAAGGAGGGTATCCAACTTGAATTGCAGATTGACCCACCACCGCAAGCCACGAAGATAAGATTCTTTACTGACCGGCTTTATATACAAATAAAGAGTGGTGAAAGAGTGCAGGTACATGCCAATATTTGGTTTGCAAAGGCCAAAAAGAAACAACAACCTGCTTCTGGCTAACGGAAAATAATGCGACTGCTAATCTGTGGTTACATTGTAGTGTCGGGCTTCGCTGTATCCATTGCTACGCCGGTAAATATCTCCAGCCCGGCTCCACCTCAAAACGACAAAGTTACCATCTTCCTAACAGGTGACACGCTTGGGTCGTTGAAGCCCTGTGGCTGTTTCGGAGGCCAGCTCGGTGGGCTGGACAGAAGAACGGCCATTTTTAATACCGTCCCGTCGGAGAAAAGACTTATCATCGATACAGGCAACTTCGTACCCGACAGTAGCGAGCAAAATCTAATAAAATTCGACATAATAATCCTGGCCCTTTCACTACTCGAGTATGACGTCGTCAATCTCAATTCGGACGACATAGAAATAGCCCAGGACCGCGGGCTTATCGATGCCTTGTCTTTTAATGCCATCTCATCATATCAACCGCCGGAGGTAAATATCCCAAGCCGGTTTACGAAACAATTTCAACTTAACGATAAACCGTTCTGCATTACTGTTACCAGCATTGAGAGCCAATCCAGTCAAATCGAAGATTTGCCGGACCCAAAGCCGGACTGCAGAACAATTAACGTACTTGTTGCGAACACTTGTGAGCCATTAAGCACAACCTCCCTTGGCCAAAACGAGCTCGTTGATATCCTCGTCTGTCCTGACGACTCGGATATAGCAAGGATAATCGATAAATCACCGAATAAGCCGTTGGTTATCTCTGTTGGCAAGCTCGGTGAATATGTGGGCAGGCTGGAAGTTGTCCTCGACGAGGAGCAGCAGTTGAAACTAGATTACTCTGCAATACCTGTCCAGGAATCCTTTCCCAAAGCCGAACTACTGGTTGAACTTTATGAAAATTACCAGGAGATTGTCAAAGAAGCCGGGCTTCTTGGAAAGCATCCTCGCTTCTTTCTGCCCGACGGCCTTATGTACACGGGCTCGAGAGCATGTAAAATTTGCCACCAGCACAGGTACAATTACGAGCAATGGAGTATGAAAGCTCACTCCAAAGCCTACCAGACACTCGTCGATGAAGGCTCACAATACGACCCTGAATGTGTCATCTGCCATGTTGTAGGAATGGACTATAAATCCGGCTTTATCTCGGAGGAGAAAACGGCCTATCTGAAAGATGTCGGTTGCGAGGTCTGCCACGGCCCCGGCCTGGAACATATAAGAACGCTCGGAAAGGCAAAAACTCGTGAACCCCAAAAGACATGTCTCGACTGCCATACTCCCGAACACAGCGGCAATTATGCCGGAAATGAACAGCTCTACCGAGAAAAAATCAGACATTGGACGGAACCTAACGACATCAATGATGTCAAATAGATGTGAACGGGAGTCCAAAGTATCCACCGACAAGATAAAGAGGGCTAAGTGCAACTCCGTGCTGAATTTGGAACGAGCGGTTCTTAATAATGGCAAAGACGCTAAAGATAACAACCATTACCGCCGCCGCCCTGGCGGTCGTTTTCCTAACGCTTTCGGTAGCTTTCGGCCTTCGAGACGACCCGGAAATAGAGCGTTTCCTGAATTTGCCGGGTATTATCGAGGTGTACAAGGCCGACTCGGCCGCCGAAACAGAAAAAGCAGACCAGACTTCTCCACTTATGAAACAGGCAGAGTCCTTCGCCTTGCGCATCAATCCACCACGGCCTAAAAGCCCCATAGTAAAACCCGTCAAACCACCCACTCCCAGACCTACCAAAGTATCGGCGAAATTCACACTCCTCGGCACCGTTGTTTATGTGGTCGACCCCGTCCGGTCGCTGGCACTAATCGACGAGCCGGGCAAAGGCCTGCACTGGGTCAGGCAATCCGATAATATCGGACACTTGAAAATTGAACAGATAAACGACGGTCATATCCTTGTTCGAGATGGTGACCAAATTTCACCGCTCTACGCCGAGCACCCGGAGAAAAAATCTCTTCTCAAAAGTACTCCCGTTATCAGCCAGAAAAAAGAGTCCAAACCAGCTGGCCCACAGATAAGAAGCCAACCTCCCAGACCCCGCCATATGCCCCAATCAAGTATGAGCACGCGCCGGATAAATCTCCCCGACCAAAAAGACACTCCGAAAAATCATCCCGAGTCTATGGGTATCAGCCCTGAAGAGGCAGAAGACCTCGGCCAGATGGGAACAATTCTGAAGGCAATGGAGGAAGAATTACTTCGCATCGAAAAGGAAAGCCAAGACTCTGAAACTGCTCCAGCGCCAAACGAGCCGAACCGCCAATAGCATCAGCCCCGGCAGAATAATTACAGGCAAAATATTATCCATTTCCACTTCACGAGACGGAACTTTTAGCTGGCTTCTATGTCTGACATAGTATGCCTATTGTACAGCTACTCGACAGGCGCCAAGGGAAAATGTGGCCGTGCATAACTTTATGTGAAAAAAGGACTTATCACAAGCAAGAGACTGTTATGCCGGAAAGGTATTGAGATACGGATATAAAAAAGTGCATTAAGCACGCTTATGGAGTCAGTTATGCGTAAATATTACAAATCTTTAACTCAACCGAACGGTTATTTTCTTTTTAAGTTGCCTTGTGTAGTATTCTTATCGCTTTTCCTCGCCACTTGTACACTGGCCGGCCAAGAGGCACAGAAGTCTTTGCCTTTACGGGCACGTATCTTTTCTTTGAGGCATATACCGGCTCAAAAGGCAAAGGAATACCTCACCAGGCTTAAAATCGGCGATACGATTTCGCAACTGCCTGTTAATAACGCACTTATAGTAACTGACTCACCTTTGGCTCTGATAAAGGCCACCTCTGTCATTAAACTCATTGACGTTGAATTGGAAGACGAGTTTGTCATCAAAACGATTGCGCAGGGCACCGATGCCAGCAAAATGCCATCTAATCAGCAAATTGCCAACCTGCTCGGTGATGTCCCAATCGGCACTTTCCTTGACCCGCCAATCACCCATCCTGCCGCAGCAATCATAGACATCCATAATGATAATTTAGTCCTGCTGGCCCCCAAACAGCAGCTAAGCAGGATAACCCAAGCAATTGAGCAGCTGCGATCAGCCGGTGCAGCCGACACTAAGCCGGAAAAACATATCCAACCCGAGGTCCCGACAGTATCCCTGCCGGCAGAGCCGAACCAGGAGCCTGAGGCTGATAAAGACCTGAATGAGCTTTTCGATAAGCTTCTCAAGTCGCTTGATGAAGCTGAAAAGATGGCTTTGGAAGAAGTCCCGGAACCGTTAAAGCCACCCAGTGAACTTGAAGAGCAAGCCGGCTTACCACCTTCGGAACCCGTCCAACAAGGCGGGCTCAAAACTGAAATGCCATCGGCACCGCCGGAAGTAAAACCTTCAGAGCCTGCCGCAATAGAACCGGCTCCTGGGTTGGAAGCCCCGGAGGAATTCCTCGACGAGTCGACACAGAAGGCTGAGATAGAAACAATTCCCCCCGTATTCGAAGAACTGATAATACCAAACGGTGACGAGCAGCTCGAATTGGACTTGCCGGAAAAGGTGGACATAATCTCCCTGCTGGATTTGGTGGGTAAATATCTCAATATAGATTACCTTTACGACCCTATCAAAATCAGGGGAGACGTCACCCTGAAAGTACAGGGGCCTTTAAAGGTTAAGGACTTATACGCCCTTCTGGAATCTGTGCTCAAGTTCAAGGGTTTCGCGATGAGTCGCAAAGGCAATCTGGTTACGATAGTCCCTATCAGCGAAGCGCTTAATACCGACCCCACTCTTCGCGTCGACGGCGAAGCTATTAAGCCGGGTGATGTGGTTATGACCCGCATATTCAATCTCGATTATATCAATACTTCCACGGCGAAAACGCTGCTGACAGGGATGAAGCTCGGCACAGACATCGCAGAGCTACCGGAAACAAACCAGTTAATAATCACTGAATTTACATATCGTATGGGACGTATAGAGCAACTACTCGACTTGGTTGACCAACCGGGCGAGGACAGAGAGTTCAAATTCAGGCAACTAAAGTATACTATGGCAAACACACTCACCCCAAAAATCCTAACCCTCGTCGAACAGCTTGACACTGTTTCAATCAGCGTCGCTACGGAGACACCAACGCCTTCAAGAAGGACAAGACGGGACCGACGACGAACAGCAGCCCCTACAACAACAACGACCCAGAAACCTTCAATTTTTCTGGCTCCTGATGAGAGAACAAACCGAATTTTGATGGTCGGAAACGCCGAAGAAATTAAGCTTGTCGAACAATTGATAGACGCCTTCGATGTCCCTCAACAGGACTTAAGGACAATAAAGGAATACGAAATCCAGTATGTTGATGCCCAGGAAGTGGTCGATACGTTAAACACGCTCGGCATTATCAGCAAGACCACGAGCGCACCGGTGCCACGGCCGGGCAAGGCTCCCCCGATTCCAGCAGAGGTTCTCACCGAAGAGGCGCAGTTCGACATTCTTGAGTTAACTAACTCTCTGCTTGTCAATGCTACCGCCGAACAGCATGCCGGAATAGCAATGATTATTGCCTACGTAGACCGTGAACCGGTCAAAGTATCCATACCGTACGAAATCTATCCTCTCGAAAATCAGGACCCGAAAGCTATGGCCGAGGTCCTGAACGAACTGGTCGAGAAAACTGTTCGGGATGCAGAAGGAAAGGTCCAGACGAAAACAAAGAAGGCGGATATCACAATCGTCGCAGACGAAAACACTTTCTCCCTCATTGTTTACGCCAGCAAAAAAAACCAGGAATGGATAGGCAATCTGATAAAGAACCTTGACAAGAGAAGACCCCAGGTCCTCATTGATGTTACTCTTGTCGAGGTGGACAAGGCCGATGCGTTCGAATATGACCTTAATATCATCGCCAACACCGAACGCGCCGTGGTGGGGAATGTCGGCTCGGGTCTGACAGCGCTGGCCACCGGGATTACAGACGATCTCGAGCTGGGCTTTAATCGGGACACGACTCACGCCGGAGAAACACGAGGCTTCTACAGTTCAAAACATATACAGGCCCTTATAACGGCTATACAGGAAAAAAATTATGGGCGCGTGCTGGCCAAACCCAAGGTCCTCGTCAATGACAATGAAGAAGGGAAAATCATCACGAGCGCTACCACAAACATTGCCATTACAGGCACGTCAACAACCGACTCAACTTCCATTACAACGAAAACCTTTCAGCCGTACTCCGCCGACATACAACTGGTCATAACGCCTCACATAAGCGAAGGCGACTTGTTAAGACTCGAGGTTAGCATGAAACGCGAGGATTTCGACCCAGATACGCTCGGTGAAGAAAGACCGCCGGACCAAACCAAAAGCGAAATCAACACAACCGTTACCGTACCGGACGGCAAGACAATTATCCTTGGCGGGCTGATAAAATTAGCTCAGGCAAAGGGCGGCGAAAAGGTGCCGCTCCTGGGAGATATTCCTCTTGTGGGTGCATTATTTAGAAATGTCCAAAACACCAGTGAAACCAGCAAGCTTTATATTTTCGTTAAGGCCAATATCCTGAGGCCAGGCTCCGACCTAATGGGTCTTACACAACTGGAGGATATATCCCAAAAGAACCGTGACGCCTTTGAAAGAAGCGAGAAAGAATTTCAGGATTACAAAAACCTGCCGGGCTTTCCGACCGACAAGGTTGACCCATTGAACGTTCTCGAAGAAGAATAAAAACTCTCAGTACTTTACAATTTAGTATGAAATGAAAAAATTACTCATAAAAACCGCTGAGCGGACCGGCATACTTGACCACAAGAAGTTAGCCAAGTTCCTTGAAGAGTCCAAAGAAGACAACCTCCGCCTTGATGAGTTGCTGCTTAACTGCCCTTATTATACGGAAGAGATGGTTCTGAAACTTTTTGCCCAGACACTCGGGATCGAGTTTTACTCGGAAGTCCCCACCTCGCAGGTACCCCCGCATTTTATCGAGTCGGTGCCGGCCAACTATGCCCAGCACCACTACTTGATTGGGATAAAGCCCGACCAGAACAACAGCGAGCTGACACTGGTTCTGGCCTCGCCGTTGAATACCGATGCCATTGATAACGTCTCCAAAATGACCGGCTGCCCCGTGCAGATTGCCGTCGCCACAAGGACGACAATTACCGCCGCAATCGACGTAGCCTATGAGCAAAAAACAACTGTAATCGAGGACGTTGCCGAAGAACTGGACTCGCAGAACCTTGACCGGCTCGTCGACGAAGTGGCCACTTCCGACGACCTGCTCGACGTCGTAAACCGTCCGCCGGTAATCAGGCTGGTCAATGACATTCTATTCCGCGCACTACAGCTAAGAGCCAGCGATATCCACGTCCACCCCTACGAGACAAAAATCCAGGTGCGCTATCGTATCGACGGCATTCTCTACGACGTTCTGAGCCTTAACAGAAACGTCCTGCCGCTGGTCATTTCTCGTATAAAGGTTATGGCGGGAATGGACATCGCCGAACGTCGAATGCCCCAGGACGGCAGATGCAGCGTCCGGGTCGGCCAGCGGGAAATCGACCTGCGTATAAGCACCGTCCCGACCAGCTTCGGCGAAAGAAGCGTGCTCAGGCTGCTGGATAAAAGTACAGGTCTGTTCGGCCTTGATGAACTGGGCCTGTGGGAAGACGACCTGAAAAAACTCGACTCACTTTTAAACCGCTCCCACGGCGTGATATTCGTAACAGGACCGACCGGCAGCGGCAAAAGTACAACCCTCTACGCCTGTCTGAACCGCCTCAACTCCATAGCAAAAAACGTTATGACAATCGAAGACCCAATCGAATACCAGCTCGAGGGCATCAGCCAGATGCAGGTTGCCGCAAAGAAAGGGATGACCTTCGTAACCGCACTTCGCCATGTTCTGCGACAGGACCCTGACATAATAATGGTCGGCGAAGTCAGAGACCAGGAAACCGCACGAATGGCCATTCAATCGTCTCTGACGGGGCACCTCGTCTTCAGCACGCTGCATACAAACGACTCGGCCGGCGCCGTCACCAGGCTTATCGACCTCGGCGTCGAGCCGTACCTGGTAAGCTCATCTCTTATCGCCGTGCTTGCCCAGAGACTGGTCCGAAAGGTCTGTCCGGACTGCAAAATCAAATATGAACCAAATGAGCACGAACTGAGAGAGCTCGGCCTCAACGGTACCAGCATCTCCAAGGGACAGTTTTACATAGGTAAGGGATGCGATAAATGCTTCGAGACGGGGTATCGCGGCCGAACCGGCACATACGAACTTATGCTGATTGATGAACAAATCAGAGACCTGGTTTACAAAAAAGCCAATGCCGGCAAGATAAAAAAATACTCTATCGATGCCGGGCTGCAGACCCTGCGAATGGATGGAGCGAGGAAAGTTGCCGCTGGAATAACAACTATAGCCGAGGTAATGCGGGTAACTCAGGCCGATGTAATATAAAATCAAGCATCCGCCGCAGCACGAAGGGGCGGGATTTAAGAAGAACAAATTGATACTAATCAGGTTCGGTAGTCGAGAGTAAAGAGTAAATATTAAGCAGCCAAATAAATTATGCCGCGGTTCAATTACATAGCCATTGACGCCGATAGAAAAACGGTAAAAGGCTCCATCACGGCTGAAAATGCCTATGCCGCCAGAAAACAACTGCGCGTAAGGAAATTGCATCCAACCAACCTCACAATCGTTTCTTCTGACCGCCAGGGACGCTTTGCACTTATGTCACTGCTCGGCAAAGGAAGAAAAAAAGAGGTACTGGATTTTACCAGGCAACTTGCTACATTGTTGACGGCCGGTATAAAACTGACTGAGGCGCTGTCGGTGCTGATACAGCAAAGCTCCAACGCCAAATTCCAAAATATCATCACCGACGTTCGCGACAGGGTTGTAACCGGTGAATCAGTGGCCGATGCCTTGAGGGACTATAGCAATTATTTTGATGTCATCTACATAAGTATGGTCCACGTCGGTGAAGTTACCGGGGCGCTACCGGCAAGCTTGACGAGCATCGCTCAGTTTCTGGAGAAACGGCAGCGGGTCGAGACAAAAATAATTACCGTGATGATATATCCGGTAATACTGATAGTTGTATGCATTATAGCACTGTTGATTTTGACAACGGCCGTTATCCCAAAGATTACCGAACAGATTATAAAGGCTGGCCAGGAGCTGCCGGTTGTAACCAGGATGATGATGGCGGTTAGCTACGTCCTTCGCAACTGGTGGTTTGTTATTCTCGCTGTGTTCGGACTGGTTATCTGGGGTTATAAGAAATTCGTAAGCACTGAAAGAGGTATACTTATGCGCGACAGGCTGCTGCTCTTGCTGCCGATTTTCGGCCCGCTTATAAGACAGCGTGTTGTCGCGAGATTCGCCTCGACACTTTCAACCCTGCTCGCCTCGGGTCTCAGTATGGCCGAGTCACTGCAAGCCGTGGCGGAGGTCACGGGTAACGGCGTTATGAGGCTGGCAATCAAACAGGCACGCGAAAGAATTCTTGCCGGAGCCGATATCACTACACCGCTGCGCGATAGCGGTGTGATAGACCCCGCGATGGCTCATATGGTTGCGGTAGGCGAAAAGAGCGGCGAGCTTGAGAGCATGCTTGCCAGAATCAGCGAGAATCTCGAGTCCTCGACAGATGTTGTAATCGAACGGCTGGGCGCCGCGGTCGAGCCGCTTATAATAGTATCTATGGCAGCCATAGTTGGATTAATCGCCTATGCCACTCTGCTGCCGATTATAAGGTTCTCCGCAGGGCAGTTCTAAAGAAAATAAAGGGTTGACCGCTAAATAAAAAAATATACGGAACAGTTTAGAAACAAAGGGGCTGAAAATGACAACGTACAGGAAGAAAAACAGGAAGGGCCTTACAATGGTCGAGCTCATGGCGGTAATCATTATCCTCGGACTGCTTGCCGCTATGGTCGTAACAAACTTTATGGGCCAGACCGACAAGGCGCGCGTAATTACCACCAAAGCCAATCTAAAAAAACTGCACAGCGCCGTTATACAATTCAAGATGGATACTAACCGTTACCCAACCGAAGAAGAAGGGCTCAGTGCTCTTATCGAACAGCCCAGCGACGTAGAGGGATACGAGCCGGGTGGATACCTCGAAACCACCGAGGTACCTCTGGACGCCTGGAACAACGAGTTTGCCTATCAACGGTATCCCGAAAGTGGAAAGCCCTTCGTCATTATAAGCTATGGTGCCGATGGTGAGCCTGGCGGTGAAGAATATGATGCCGATTTATACAGCACCGATGCCAACTGAGAAAATAGACCTCAACGCTCCAATGCAACAAACATCCTCGAGGCGGGTTTCGGCCTTAGTGCTGGCTGAGATGATGATGGTGCTGGTCATAATAGCCCTTTTTTTTTCAATGGCTATGCTGAATATTTCCGGCTTAATCAGCAAATACAAATTTAAAGATCAGGCACAGGAGATTATCGACGTAATGCGGCTGGCCGTGACCGCCGCCGCTGAGACGGACAAAAGATACGAGGTTATATTTGATGTAACGGAGCAGACATACACGCTGCGTCAGATTAACTCACCCGACCTGTCCGAGATATTGGAGGACGATATAATTCAAACAGGCAATTTTACCGACAATTGCCAACTGTCATATATCCAGTTCGACGATTCATGGCGAACAGACAAGGATTACGAAATGGCTTTCTTCCGCGCGGGCCGCGCAGGCTGGCAGGCGGGCGGTAAAATAGTGCTGCTCGATTCCCACGGCCGGGAACATTCCATAGTCATAAATCGACTAAACAGAATCATAGAACTGAAAAAAGGTGATGTGGAACTTTTGGTGCCTAAAGATGAGGTTTTTTTCTAAACGCAACAATAATAAAGACCCGGAGGGCTTCAGCCTGCCCGAGGTAGTTGTCGCCCTTGTTATTGTGGGCCTTATCAGCTCCACGATACTGGTGGCCGTAAACCGCTACTCTGAACTGGCAATAAACCGACAGCTCAGAATCGAAGCTTTCCTTCTGGCCCGCGAGAACATGGAAAAACTATTGGCCTCGGATACGGTTGAAGAGACGCTGGATTACAGCAGCAGCGACCAGAATCCGGACATCTACGCAAAAAGCGTAATTGAGACGTTCTACGAAATACAGACAGACCGGATGTGGATAAGGGCCGTTTGTTCTGCAAGTTATATCGACACCCAGGACCAGGAACAAACTATAGAATTCACTCACTGGGTAACAGACCTCAGCGAAG
Organism: uncultured Pirellulales bacterium; assembly: GCA_964481525.1. Classification (GTDB taxonomy): domain Bacteria; phylum Planctomycetota; class Phycisphaerae; order Sedimentisphaerales; family CAYZTY01; genus CAYZTY01. The sequence goes on along the minus strand of CAYZTY010000053.1, from coordinate 2,465 downwards.
AGCAAATGCTCAAGGTCCTTGAAGCGAGAGAATGGCAAAAACAGGAATTAGAAGAACAACAGGCTGATGGAAGCGACGAAACTCGCCCAGACAGCGACGAAACTCCCCCGGACAGCGACGGAACTCGCCCGGACAGCGACGAAACTCCTCCGGACAGCGACGAAACTTCCCAGCACGAAGATAAACCTCGTGACTGGCTTCCCGACGGCTGGAATAGCATGACTCGCCAAGAAAAGCTGAACTGGCTGCTGCAAAGCCTGATGAGCTCCCGACGTTAAAACGGAACTAATATGACAAAAACATATAAAAATCCTGCTATCGGCAAGACGGCCTTCACGCTGGTGGAAGTCCTTTCTGCACTCACCATAGTAGCTTTGATGTTTGTTGCACTTTTTACAATTTACGCCCGTATAAACAACATAACGACCGCCATAAATGAAAGGCTCGAAAAAAATACACTCGGGCAGGAAATACTACAGCGAATCGCCGAGGACCTCGATAGGTTCGGCCTTTCAAAGAAGAACACCACAATAAACTTTCAAAACAAACTCGAAAACGGCCATCAAGTCGCCCAACTGACAATGGAAAGCCGCCTTTATGCGGATAAAAAACAGAAACGTGCGACCTTTGAAAAGGTCGTTTGGCAAAGCAGCTACGAGCCTGAGACCAATAGCTTTGTCTTGTATCGTGCTCACAGTGGAATCAACTACGAGGACAAACTGCTCCAGGCGCAACAAACCGAGACCGACCGAGAGCTTTTCGTGCCACTCTGCTCCGGCGTTACTTACTTTAGAATCACAGCTCTGCAAGGTCGCAGAGTCCTGAACAAATGGCTCGGGACCAGTGGAAAATTGCCCCCGGCTATCGTCATTACTATTTCATTTGCTGAGCCCTTCAAATCACCAACCGGAGGTCTTGACGTACCCGAAGAAGAAAAAATCACGCGTACTATAGCTATCGACAGAACAAGGAAAATCACGTTCATAGCACCTGAAATACCCGAAGAAAACAAAGAAAATGAGTCCTAAGAAAAACACAACAAACATCAGCTGCAAATGTCGACCGGCCGTTGCCCTGGTGGTCACGCTTGTGATACTCGTGGCACTTTCAACTATTGCCTACGGCTTATATGCACGGCTGGCGGCACAACGACACAGAGACCAGTATATTATAGACTACACCGCGGCTCGATACGCCGCCGACTCCGGCTTAAAATATGCCCTCACATATATAGAAACTATAACGCCGAAACTCATCTCCCGACCCAATGAGCCTGATTTCTCCGATTTGTTTCATCTCTCCGAAGAAGAATACCAGGAGCTTCTTAACGAATGGGCTCATATGCTGGCTGGAATAGCCGAATCCGATGAAGCTAATGATGTTAATGACATTGCCAACGTTAACGAGCCGAATGATACTGACTATATTGAAACTCTAAACATCCTGGACAGCCAGGTCGACCCCAATTCAATAACTATTCGGGGGCCGTACGGCCCAGCCTGGCCCTTAATAATAGATAAAATAACAATTGAAATCGGCTCGGTTGAGGTCACAATCGAGATACAAGATGAAAATGCGAAGATGCCGATTAGTTGGGTGATAATTGATGACCAAGACCTCAGTCGGGAAGCTGAGGCGGCATTCGATGTCTTCTGCGAATGGATGGAAAAGGACGCCTCTCAAATCAGTGAGTTAAAATCTCAGATGAAGGATATTGCCGAAGTTAAGAAATTTAAATTCTTCTCCAAGCCAGCTTCCAGACCAAAGTCAACCAGTGGCTCCGGCAGCGGTTCCGGTAGCGGTTCCGGCAAGTCCAAAGGCTACACACCACCCCCGATAAATAAAGTGTCTCCCGACACCGTCGATTGGGCAAGGCTTTTCCACAGCAGCCTGTTGGATACTCAAATGCTTGCCGTACCGATTATAGAAAGCCAAGACAGAAGGGAATCGGCGTTGAAATACCTCGGTTTATGGGGTTCTGAAACGGTCAATATAAACACAGCCCCGCGGCATGTCCTCGAGGCCGCATTCACATTTGGCGGTGATGCCGACAGGATTGCGGAAGAAATAATACAAAAAAGAAAACTCAAGCCGTTCACCGACATCAACCAGTTGAAATCCTCGATGCTCAGATACGCAGATTCTATCACCAAAGCTGAGCAATGCATTACAACCAAAAGCAATTTTTTCACCATCAGGGTTACCGCTCGCAGCGGTGTGGCCAAGGCCTCAACGGTTGCTGCCATAAAAAAGGATAGCAAAAAAGTGGAACAAATCGTGGTAATTGCCGAATAATTTGATGTGGTAATTCAGAAAGAAAATGTCTCTTAACAACGAACAACAGTGTACTTAGGAGTTGAACTGAAGTGGAACGAAAAAATTGTCTGGGAATTTATTTTAGCCAAACAAGCGCCACAGCCGTGCTTCTGAGCCCTCAGGCGGGAGGCTATCATGTAGACTGCTGT
>CAYZTY010000052.1:0-16314 GCA_964481525.1 uncultured Pirellulales bacterium | reverse complement strand
AAGATTTAGCCTGGATTGATCCCGGGGCAAGAGAATATTGGGATTATATTATTTTATTGCACCCAGCAACAGAGCAAAGGCATTAGATAAATCATACTATAGATGGTCGAATCTGACTCTTCGTCTAAAAAGAGGAGGGTATTTTACTAGAGATTTATTCAGGCTTCCAGCCGCCAGACTGAAGAAGCTGTTTTCCGAAGACTGCAAAATTATCATTAATGGAAGAATAGAGACTGAAAGACCCGGTTTAGGTATAGATGTGGCCATGTTAATGCCCGGTGATTCAGTTTGCGGTGATGATGCAAGAGAAGCTATCCTTAAAAAGCTTTCGGTTGAGAAAAGAGGAGACCGTTTTCTGGCAACGAAGGCCTCGATCTTTTTATCTAAGAAGTATGAGCCTTCTCCCCACGACCCTTACAAATCCTCAGCCGAGTATAACGGTAGCTGGGTCCAAGTTGTTGAATCTGAGTTCGTTATTAAAAGGCGCGGTCTAAGATTATTGATTGCGGAAATCAGGGAAACTCGTCGCGGGCCCAATGCCGAAGAGAAGTATCTTTTAAATCCGCAGGTTGAAGACCCCAGCCGGTGGTGTCGTGAAAGACATAGGAAGCCATTATGAGGCGTTCGTAGAAGTATTCGGTATGGGGCAGGAGTGGAAGAAAGAGCGAAAGATAGCTATGGTTATTAGATAGACATTGGGCCAGTAAAATAAAGCGGGATAATAGAAGGAGTAAATGAAATGCCAAGCAAACGAGCGGTAATTTATCTGCTGGCGGTTTTGATTCTTCTTGGCGGGTGTAAAAAGAAAGAAGATAAAAGGCGCGCGGAAGTAATTTACGGGCCGGAGATATTTTCTGCCGTGAGAGAAGGTAACATTGCCGAGGTAAAGGCACTTTTAGATAAAGGAGCCGATGTAAACGCCAGATACACGGGTACTGAAAGGCGGCTGCACGGAGAGACAATTCTAATGACAGCGGCCAGGGGCGGTCATACGGAGATTGTCAAGCTGCTGCTAGAACACGATGCTGACGTGAATTTACAGACTGCATCATTCGGCAATCCTGTGTATGCTATACATCGACCAGGCGGCATTACGGCTTTGATGATAGCGGCCGGTGGCGGTCATACGGATATTGTTAAGCTGTTGCTTGAGAGGAAAGCTAACGTGGATTCTAAAGACGACTGCGGCTGGACGGCTTTGATGATGGCGGCTGGAGGGGGTCATACTGAGATTGTCAAACTGCTGATTGAAGCAGGAGCCGATGCGTATGTACTAACTAAATCGGTTGGCGATCCTCGTGTAGAATCTGCACTTTATTTATATCGACCGAGCAGGTCGGCTTTAACACTGGCGGCTGAAGGTGGTCATACTAAGGTTGTCGAGGTGCTTCTGGAAGGCAAGGTTGATGTGAATGCTAAAACAGAAAACGATGAGACGGCTTTGATGCTGGCAGCACAGCATGGTCATAAGGAGATTGTGAGTATGCTGGCAGAGTCCGGAGCTGATGTGGACGCCGAAACAAGCGGAGGCTGGACAGCTTTAATGTGGGCGGTTATCGGAGGGCATACGGAGATTGTCAAATTGCTGCTGGAAGCGGGAGCCGATGTAAACGCGAAAACAGTCGATGGCAAGACGGCTTTGATAATAGCCACTGAAAGAGGTCATAAAGAGATTATCAAGTTGTTGCTAGATGCCGGAGCCGATGTCGAAGCCAAAACAATCTATGGGGATTATACAGCTTTATGCATCGCGTCCGGTGGCGGTCATACGGATATAGTCGAGCTTTTGCTTGAGAAAAAAGCCGATGTGAATGCGAGAGAAACAACCTCCGGCAGGACGGCTTTAATGTGGGCAGTTTGAAGAATCATACTGATGTTATCAAACTGCTGCTGGAGGCCGGATCCGATGTCAATGCGAAAGACAAAAATGGATGTACGATTTTGTCAATAGCTTTAAATAAGCCCGATAAAGAGATTCTCCAGCTGCTTGTCAAAGCCGGAATTGATTTGAACACTACAAACAAACATGGTGAGACAGCTTTGTCCATAGCGTCACAGGAAGGTAATACAAAGATGGTCAAGCTGTTACTAAAAGCAGGGGCCGATGTTGATGCAAAAACAGCCAGGGGCTGGACACCTTTAATCTGGGCGGTATTCAGGGAACGTACAAAGGTTGTGAAGTTGTTGCTGAAAGCAGGAGCTGATGTGAACGCTGAAACTCCCGATGGCGAAACGGTTTTGATGTTCGCAGCAACGGAGGGCTATACAAAGATTGCCAAGCTGTTGCTGGAGGCCGGGGCCGATGCGGATGCAAGGGGCATCACTGGAGTTACTCCGTTAAGGCGAGTACGGATGGCTGATTATCAAACAGCCGATTTAATAAAAAGATACATTGATCCACCTTCGTCACTTACCTATTATGCCCGTAAATTGCACTGGGCCGCTTATAACAATGACACCGTCAAGATGAAAAAACTTTTGAAAAAAGGTGAAGATGTGAATGTTGCGGACCACCGTGGCAGGACGGTCTTGCACTGGGCGGTCGTGAAAGGACATACGGATATTGTCAAGCTTTTACTGGATGCGGGAGCCAAGGTCAACGCCAAGACGGTCCGTGGTGAAACAGCGTTACTAATGGCAGTTCAGGAGGGTCATGCAAATATTGTCAAGCTTCTGCTGGAAAACAAAGCAAACGTGAACGTGCAATGTCCAATCGGCGGGGAGACGACACCTTTAGCGATAGCGGCTTTGTTGGGTCGTGTGAACATTGTCAAACAGTTGCTAGAAGCCGGAGCAGATGTGAACACCGCAAGAAAAAACGGCGAGACAGTTTTGATAAAGGCGGTCCAATGTGGTCATTCAGAAATGATTAAGCTATTGCTGGAGGCCGGAGCTGATGTGAATGTGGAAGATAAATATGGCAGGACGGCTTTAATAATGGCAGCTTCAAGTGGTCATACGGATATTGTTAAACTCTTAAAAGAATATGGTGCTAAAGATTAACGCCCCGGCACTTAACAACTATTTACTCATACCTCGCCGCACCGCTGTATATTCCCCTTGAGATTATCACTAAATCCAGCACAAATTCGTCGCTCGTTCTCTTATCCCTCGACTCCACTCAGGACAGATATCGCCAGTCGAAGGGCCAAGCAAATTTGGAATTGACGGGGCGGGAGGATTATATTATTGTGCAAACGTTGTTTGTTCATGATTTTTTGAGATTAAAGGATGCCAACTACATTTGCGATTCTAAAAAGGCGATGGCCGGAGGTTGCTTTGATTGCGGCCTTGGCGCTGTTCGGCAGTCTTGGGCTTAGATTGCTTGAGCCGGCCGGTTACAAAGAGCCGTCACCGGCAGCCGCGGTTGTATTGATAGGTACAATCATTTTTTACACCGTCCAAATGATGCTTCATTTAGGTTTCGTTCGAACCGCTTACCTCGAAGGTGATAAAGCACAGGAACCAATGATACTCCTAAAGACCGGCAGCCGCTTTTTCTGGAGACTGTTTCTCTTCAGCATGGCCTATGCAGGTATGTATCTGCTCCTTGGGTTCGTGATTTACCTGATAATGCAACAACTTGGTTTTATAAAGGCGGGATTTCTGGATGCTACGTCATGGACCCGCAATTTGTGCTTTGCCACAAGCTCCTTGATACTGGTCAAGCTTATTTTGCTGCCGCCCGCTTTGATTATCGTTCGAGATTGCGGCCTTGTCGCGGCAATCAGGTCAATCGGGCAGTTCAAACTCTTCTCAGCACGAGAGCCGCTTGTTTGGTTTGTAAGCCTGCAGGTCGTTACTTACTTCACAGCTATATTAGCGCCGGCTGACGATACAGATGCATCCGGCCATTACTTTTACACCATTGTTTTTTCTCTTCTCTCGGCGCTGATTACCCTGGCCATAAGCCTTAGTACCGTACGCTTTATAGTCTTCAATGAGTCATACAACAAAATAAGTATATCAGATGGGCAAGTTCACAATCCTGCCGGAGAAGAAAAGGAGTTTGAGTCTTGAAAGAAAAATTAGCGGGCAAGTTTATAGTTCTTGATGGGCCGGACGGTTGCGGAAAGACAACGCAGCTGGAATTACTTGCAAATTGTTTAAAAGCTAAAGGTGTTGAGGTAATACAGACTTTTGACCCGGGTGGGACAAAAATAGGCGATCAAATTAGCCGCCTGCTAAAATACGATGCTCAAGGAGAGATGGACATTCACACAGAAGCTATGTTATTCATGGCATCGCGAGCTCAACTCGTCGCAGAAGTTATAAAACCCGCATTAGAAAAAGGTAAAACTGTTCTCTGCGACAGATTTATTTCATCAACATGTGCTTATCAGGGTAGTAGTGGCTATCCTATTGAAAAGATAATTGAGTTGGGGAAGTTTGCAGTGGGAGATACATGGCCGGACTTGACGATTGTACTTGATATACCTGCGGAGGAAGGACGTAACCGAACCGGCCATAAGAAATACCAACGAGCAAAAACGGACCACAAAGATGCAAATCAAGCTTTTCTATTCAACAATGTCATTACGGACAGATTTGATTCTAGGAGTTTAGAGTATCATGGAAAAGTCAGAAGATGGTTTCTCAAAATAGAGCAGTATTATCCAAATACTGTGAAAGTTATTGATGCTACCGGCGATATTGAAGCCGTTCATAAGCAAATAATAGAATTAATTGAAAAAACATTTTAGCCATTTCAAAAATATTACATAAGCTAGTTGTTGAGGTATTGCAGAAGCTGCTTTAGTTCCAGGGATACACAGGTAACCGGCCGTATATTAAAGCCCCCCTACCGGCGAAAACCACGAAAAATCGCCCTGGCTTCCTAACAAAAAACCGGCAACAGGTATTGACTGTTAAAGAATTTCGGGTACATTTATACCTTCTGAAAAACTCACAGGCCGAGGTAACACCACAACTTTAGGCTTGCCGGAGTTGTTCTTGCGAAGCTGAATTATAAATAAGCTAAGCATTTTGGCAGGATATTGCTGTAAGTATCGCTCTGGAAAGAAGTAAGCAGGTTGCCGCAGTAATTTTATGGAGACGGTTATGATAGAAGTCATAAATCTGAGCCGCAGTTTCGGCTCTATTGTGGCTGTCGACCAGATATCATTCAACGTTAAAAAAGGTGATGTTCTGGGCTTCCTCGGCCCAAACGGGGCGGGAAAAACCACCACTATGAGAATGCTGGCGTGCTTCCTCAGGCCCGACAGCGGGACAGCAACTATATGCGGCTGCGATATTTTACGCCATCCCGTACAGGTCAGGCGCATAATCGGTTATCTGGCGGAGCACGCGCCGGCATACAATGAAATGACGGTGGGCGGATTCCTGAATTTTATCTGTGATACCAGAAGAATCGCCGGCAAGAAGCGTAAAGAGGTCCTTGACCGCATTGTCCCTATGTGTGCTATCGAATCGGTGTACCATCAGACCATTGATACACTTTCCAAGGGGTATCGACGGCGTGTCGGACTGGCGCAGGCATTAATCCACGACCCGGAGGTGCTTATTCTCGATGAGCCTACCGACGGACTCGACCCCAATCAAAAACACGAGGTCAGAGAACTGATAAATAAAATGGCAAAAGACAAGTGTATTATCGTCTCGACGCATATCCTGGAGGAGGTTGAGGCCGTTTGCTCAAGGGCCATAATCATCGCCAGAGGAAGGATACTGGTCGATTCAACACCGGAGCAGCTGAAGAAAGAGTACGGCTGTGAACTTGATGAGGTTTTTCGGAGGATTACTAAGAGCAAGGTTGCTTAGTTTCAAATTTTGCAGACCGTTATTGTGGGACAGGACTCTGCAGGGAGAAGAAATATGCACAGCTTTTGGGCGGTTTTCAAGAGAGAACTGAAAGGTTACTTTTCAACCCCCCTGGCGTACGTATTTCTCGTCATTTTTCTTTTTTTCTCGGCTTATCTAACATTCAAGCAGGGCTTTTACGAGCTGCGTCAGGCGGATATGCGCACGTTTTTTATGAACATGCCTCTTCTGTTTGTTTTTCTGGTACCATCAACAGCGATGCGCCTGTGGGCTGAAGAACGTAAGGCCGGCTCAATTGAGCTATTGTTCACTTTGCCGATTACCGTTATGCAGGCGGTGCTCGGCAAGTTTTTTGCAGCCTGGTTCTTTCTCGCGATTGCACTGGTCCTTAGTTTCCCAATGGTCGTTACGGTCAGTTACCTTGGCGACCCGGATGCGGCTATGATTTTTACCGGCTACCTCGGCAGCTTCCTGACGGCGGGAGGATTTCTCGCCATAGGCTGTTTCTTTTCAGCCGTGAGCAAAAGTCAGGTGATAAGTTTCGTACTCTCGGTTGTTGCCTGTGCTATATTTGTCTTTGCGGGGCTGCCCACCACTTTGAATTATCTTTCGACATTCCTGCCTGCCGGCCTGCTCTCTGCAATCGCAAGTATGAGCCTTCAGACACATTTCGAATCACTTCAGAAAGGTGTGCTGGAATTTAAGGACCTTTCGTACTTCGTATTTTTAATTGTCGGTTGGATTGCCGCGTGTATCATTATATTGGAGGAAAGAAAGGCCAGCTAATGAACAGAACCATACGAGCGGTTATCGGCGTAATTTTCGTTTTGGTAATTTCCTTTAGTGGAATAAGCATTTGCCAAGACCTCGGCAGCTTTCTGAAGGTGGACCTTACGGAGCAGAAACTATATACACTTTCGGACGGGACCAAGGCGATTATCGCCAAGCTCCGTCATCCTATAAAGCTAAAGCTTTACTATGCAAAGACCGCGTCCCTGAAGGTGCCGGACGAGATTCGGTACTTCGAGAATTATTACCAGTTTGTAAAATCTCTGCTTGAAGAATACGCAGCGGCGGCAAAGGGAATGATTGAGCTGGAGATACTCGACCCAAGGCCCTTTTCCGACGAGGAGGAATGGGCGCTGAAGTTCGGTTTGAGACGGTTTGTAATAACGCCGGAGGAGAACTTCTTCTTCGGCCTTGTCGCGCAGAGCCAGTTCGGCGCTGAAAAAGTCATACCGTTCTTTTCGCTGGACAGGCAGAGCTTCGTCGAGTACGACATAAGCAATCTAATAGACGCCGTCATTACCCGCCAAAAGGAAACCATCGGTATTATAAGCCCCCTGCCGATAATGGGGGAGGAGAGCAACGAAGAGACTGCGCGGTTGAAGCGAATTCAGAACCAGCCCCTTAATCCGCCCTGGACTATAGTCGAGCAGTTACGCCAGCAATATGACGTTAAAGGCCTTGGCACGGATTTGAAAGAAATTAAAGACGTAGACGTTCTATTGGTCATTCACCCCAAGAATTTAACAGACCAAACCCTTTTCGCGATAGACCAGTTCGTGCTCAAAGGAGGCAAGACAATTGTGTGTGTTGACCCCTTTTGTCTTGTCGACCAGCCGGTCCAGCAGGAAGGCAGAAAGCGGGCGTCTTATTCAAATAGTTCCGACCTGAATTTTATTTTGCGGAACTGGGGCGTGGAAATGCCGCCCAACACTTTTGCCGGTGACAAAAATCTGGCGGAAAAGGCAACTTTGCTGAAAGATGAAAGGCCGGAGACACTTATCGGCTTCCTTAATCTTAAGCCGGGCTGTTTCAATACCGAAAGCGCAATAACCGCCGAGCTTAACCAGGTAAGGGTATTTTTCTCCGGAGTACTGAGGAAGGTGGACTGGGCCGATGAGCAGGAGCCCGACCGAAATATTAAATTGCAGCCGCTTATTACGACAACCGACAAAGGCAACAGCTGGTCGGTAACAAATCAGGACGAGTTAGTAATGCAGTCTCCCTCGGAGCTTATGCACAAGTTTATGGACGGCAACGAGCCTGTAGTGATGGGTTATTTGATTACCGGCAGGTTTAAAAGTTGTTTCCCGGAAGGTTTCGACAAGCCGACCGTTTTCACGACCCTATCAGAAGATGGAAGGATTTTAGAACTGGACAAATTCCCTACGACGGACGTTAATGAAGCGACGGAGGATTGCGCCGTTGTCGTTTTTTCAGACGTTGACTTCATATCAGACATTCTGGCTTATCAGCCCGCCTATTTAGGAAAAATAACACTCGGCGACAATAGTGCTCTGCTGCTCAACGCTATTGACGACTTGTGCGGCTCAAGTGAACTGGCTGCAATCAGGTCGCGCGGCAACTTCACCAGGCCGTTCACGATTGTCGACGAAATCGAGAAGCAGGCAGAGGCTAAAACCGCCGAGGAAGAAGTCAAAATCAAAGCGGAAATTACACGTTTCCGTGATGAGCTGTACTCTGTTAAGTCCTCAGAAGACGGTGAAGCAGAAATCATCGGAAGTACAATCCTGGAGAAGAAAAAAGACCTTGAGCTGAGGATACACCAAGCCCGGCGACAATTGCGACAGGTCAAGATGAAAAGACGCGAGAGGATAGAACAACTGGGCAATAAACTGCGCAATTTCAATATGATGCTGGCCCCGACAGTAATACTGATGATTGCTATAATACTGGGTATCCATCAGACTATAAGGAAAAGGCACTATATCAGTCACGCGAGTGACGCTTGATTTACCTTTCCATCAGATGTGAGCCAAAATAGCGAACAGAACCCGGTGATTAGAAACAGGGAGTTTCTTAATGAGCAATAAAAAACTTATGGTATTGGGGATTATCGCGGTTCTTATGGTGATATTTGCGGTAATACAGGCGCGTATCCCATCAAACAGGTCAATAGCGGAGCCGACCGGCCCAACCTACCTCATCCAAGGCCTTGACCCGGCAGATATAGCAAGAATCGTCGTAGGGGGACCAAATAGTGTAGCCACCCTCAATCGCAAGATAGGAGGAAGTTTTGTAGTTGCCGAGATAGATAATTATCCCGCCCTTACCGATAAAATAAATAAACTTATCACCACGTGCTTACAAATCAAGACTCTGGAGCTTTACTCAGATGACGTTGCAAGCCACGAAGAGCTAAGGGTGACCGAAAAGACCGCCAACAGTTTTGTCAAATTCTTCAGAGCCGATTCATCGCTGCTGACGGGCATTATCGCGGGTAAGGATGGGCCGCGGCCCCCAACGAGTTACGTCAGATTGGCATCATCCGACAAAGTTTATTTGGCTGAAAGGTCCCCCTGGGTCCGAACCAGACCAATAGATTACGTTAATACCAAAATCGTAGGAGTGGACCGCGAGGACGTTGAGTCGGTAACGGTCATTTCGCCGGGGGAAGAATATACGTTAATGGCCAACGAAGAAAGCAAAGGCGTTGTGCTCAAAAATATGCCGCCGGGGAAAAAATTAAAAGGCGGCGATTATGAGCTTGTCTTTGACGCCTTATGGGATTTGACATTCGACTATGTCTGTCTCGCTGAAAAAAAGAATTTTACATTCGACAGAAAACTCGTCTGCAGGCTTAAAGATTCGACCGTTTACGCACTGGAGATTGCCCAATTCGACGAGCGGACTTACGTAACCTGTCAGGCAGACTTTACAGACGAGATTGCCGCTGTGAATGAAAATCAGCCTGAGCCGGAAGAACAGTTGAAGGAGATACAGGCCAAGCTGCTGGCCCAGGACCGGGCCAAAGAATTCACAGCAAAGCATACGGGGTGGGCTTACAGGATTTATGAGTATAAGGCCGCCAGGCTGCTCTACGACCTTTCAGATTTACTCGAAGACAAAGAATAATCCTAACAAACAGAGTACAGGCCGGCGAGCTAATTTCGATATAAAGTGGAAATGTAAGGGCCGTTAACCCCGTTAGAAATTTTTGCTTTTCGCCCTTTATACTTCTCGCTATGCGATTTCTAACGGGGCTTAACAAGGGGCAGATAGTTAAGGTTTTTTAATGTCAATCAGGGAAATTTTTTGCCAAGAGCAAGCGATTACAGCTTTGCAACGGGCCCTGGCAACGGGAAAGGTTGCCCACGCTTACATCTTCGCAGGCCCCGAGGGGGTGGGTAAATTCAAGACGGCCGGGGAATGGGCAAAACTGCTGCTGTGTACAGACAGGCTCCGTCAGGCAGATGAAGGCGGTGAGTTTTTCTTTGACAGTTGCGGCCGGTGTGCTTCGTGCAAGGTCTTCGAGAGTCAAATCCATCCGGACTTTAACCTCGTTTACAAGGAGCTTGCACTATACACAAAACAGGGCAAGAGCAAGACAAATCCACTGCAACTGCCGATTGACGTCATCAGGGAGTTTCTCATCGAGAAGGTCGCTGCAAGACCGCAGTTGTCACAATCCACCATTTACGTAGTTAGTGAAGCAGAGAGATTAAACACAGCGGCGCAAAATGCTATGCTGAAGGTGGTCGAAGAGCCGCCGAGCCACTGCTTCATAATCCTTCTTTGTACCCGGCTCGAACGGCTGCTTCCCACTATACTCTCGCGGTGCCAGAGAATCCGGTTCGGCCCGATACCGGAACAGAAGATAGCCGAACGACTCGAAACGCTCAGCGTTGAGCCGACCGAAGCGGTGTTCTGGTCGCGATTTGCTGAAGGCAGTCTTGGAAACGCGATAAGATGGGCTGAGCTAAAAAAGGAAGGTGCAGACTGCTATCAAATCAAGAAGGAGCTGGTGAGCAGACTAACCAAACTAAAGCTCTCTGAGGTCGTAGATACAGCAGCGGCGATGATAAAGGCACGTGGAGAAATTTCCCAGGCATGGAGCGCCCGAGAGCTAAACATCAGCAAAGCCGACGTCAGGACAAGGGCACAAAAAGGGCTGATTTATATGGCCGCGTCGGTCTTTGCAGACGTTATGAAGCTGGGCGCGGTAACAGATGCAAAACTGATAAACAGCGACCAGCGCAAGGAAATCGAAATTATGGCAAAAAAATTCGGCCCCGAAGAAGCGGCCGAACAACTCGAGCAGGCTTACAGAATAGCCCGGTGGGTCGAGGGAAGCGTCAACGAGAAACTGATATTCGAGCAACTATTGTTAAATGTGGCCAATTCTGTTAGAATACAGAATTAGCTTTTCAATTATAGCCGATAGCTGGTAGTCGAAATGACGAAAACGGGGACAACAAAGCCTAAACAGGCTAAACATAAAAAAAAGCTGATGCTGGTGCGATACGGGCGTATGGGGCTCCTCGGCTGGTTTGAGCATCAGGAAAACGATATTCCCAAACTTCAGACCCGTGTTATAGTAAAAACTGAAAGAGGGCTCGAACTCGGCCATATCGTCGGACCTTTATGCTACAAGGGCGGGCAATTCAGGTTTACCGTCGAGCAAGTGGAAGAATATATGCGCAAAAGCGGCGGCGAACAATCACAGGGACAAAAGGGCCGATTCATTCGCTATGCGAGCCCCGAAGATATAAACGAGGAGAAACACCTTGAAAAATCCGCAGAAGAAGAACTGGAATACTGTATAAAATTTGCCAAAGAATTAGAGCTGCCGATGGAGATAGTGACGTCCGAGCACCTCTTCGGCGGCGAGAGGATTATTTTTTACTTTGTGGCCGAGGGCAGAATCGACTTCAGAGAACTGGTCAAACGGCTGGCCAAGGAGTTTCAAACGAGAATCGAGATGCGGCAGATTGGCTCACGTGATGAGGCCAAACTTGCCGTCGATTATGAAGCTTGCGGCCTCGAGTGCTGCTGTAAGCGGTTTTTGAGAATTCTAAAACCCGTTAATATGCGAATGGCCAAACTTCAAAAGGCAACGCTTGACCCTTCGAAAATTTCGGGACACTGCGGCAGATTGAAGTGCTGCCTGCGTTATGAGGACGAGACCTACAGAGAATTGAAAGCCAAGCTTCCGAAGAAAAATACGAGAGTAAAAACAACCTTCGGCGAGGGAACAGTTACCGATACGCAAATATTAACACAGCTCGTCGTTATACAAAGAGACGATGGGCCGCAGGTGGCTTTGCCGCTCGATGAAGTTGAAATCATCGCCGAGAAACCTACAAAAACCGACGACAAGAAAATTACCCAAAACAAGCAGGATAAGGGCGAAGATACGAATATCCAGTCTGACGAAGAAACCGGCAACCAGAACCATCCAACAAATAGTCCCAAAGACAAGCCGGAAAAAGAGCCTTCGCAAAGGAATAATAATGGCACGTAAAATCGTAGTGACCTCAGCGCTGCCATACGCGAACGGTCCCATTCACATTGGTCACCTGGTCGAGTACATTCAGACCGATATCTGGGTTCGCTTTCAAAAAATGTGTGAGAACAAGTGTCTGTACTTTTGCGCGGACGATACTCACGGCACTCCGGTTATGATTAGTGCCCGCGACGAGGGCATCGAGCCTGAGGAGCTGATTGGGCGAGTATATAAAGAGCACAAAAGAGACTTCGACGATTTTTACATCGAATTCGACAACTACTATACGACACACTCCCCGGAGAACCAACAGCTTAGCGAGCTGATATTCGGTCGGCTGAAGGAACGCGGCTCCATAGTCAAGCGAGACGTAGAGCAGACATATTGTGAGAATTGCAGTATGTGGCTACCGGACAGATACATCCGCGGAACGTGTCCACGGTGTAAGGCAGAGGACCAATACGGCGATTCGTGCGACAGGTGCGGCGGGACATACCCATCGACAGAACTGATAAATGCCCGCTGCGCAAAATGCGGCACATCGCCGGTGCGTCGCAAGAGCATACATTATTTCTTCAAGTTAGCCGATTACGAACAACAACTTAAGAAACTAATTGTTGACGGCCATACCCAGACCTCGGTGGCCAGGAAACTGGATGAATGGTTCAGCGCGGGACTTAGAGACTGGGACATATCGCGAGACGGGCCGTACTTCGGTTTTAAGATACCGGCAGAGGAAAACAAGTACTTCTACGTATGGCTTGATGCACCAATCGGCTATATGGCCAGCGCGAAGAATTACTGTCAGAGAAACGGGTTGGATTTCGACAAGCTGTGGAACAGTAAAGATTGGGAGCTGTACCATTTTATCGGCAAGGATATTATGTATTTTCATGCCCTATTCTGGCCGGCGATGCTGCTGTGTGCCGGTTTCAAAACCGCAAACAAGCTCTTCGTACACGGCTTCCTGACGGTCAACGGTGAGAAAATGAGCAAGTCGCGCGGCACCTTTGTTAAAGCAAGGACCTATTTGAATCACCTCGAGCCGGAATACCTGCGATATTACTACGCAAGTAAACTTACCGCCGGGCTTGAAGATATAGATTTGAGCACGACTGATTTTATAGGCAAGGTCAACTCCGATATGGTCGGCAAGCTGGCAAATCTCGCATCGCGGTCCATACCGATGCTTACAAAAACATTAGGCGGCAAACTTGGGCGACTGGATGAAACGGGCAGAGAGCTTATTGATAGATTACAGGCTGCAAAACAGCAGATAGGCGAGAACTACGAGAATCTGAATTATGCCGCAGTTATTAGAACTGTTACCGCCCTGGCTGATGAGGCAAACCGATACGTCGAGCAACAGCAGCCGTGGTCAACCATCAAGACCGATGCCGAGAAAACGCGAGGGACATTGACGGCTGTGATAAACGCCGTGCGTATCCTGACAATATACCTGAAGCCGGTACTGCCGGATTATGCGCGAAAGGTGGAACAGTTGCTGAATGTGCAGCCGCTGAAGTTCAAAGATGTGGAGTCGATACAGGAAGAGATAAAGATAAATGATTTTGTAAGATTAACCGAACGAATTGAGCAGGAAAAGGTGGATGCGATGATAGACGAAAGCAGGCCCCTAAGGGGCAGGGAGAAAAAGGCGGTCGTCCCGACCGAACCAATCGAGCCGGAATGCACGATTGAAGATTTTACAAAGGTTGATTTGCGAATCGGAAAAGTAATATCCGCCAAAAAGGTTGAAGGTGCGGACAAGCTGCTGGAGCTGCAGGTGGATTTGGGCGGAATGGAAAAAACTTCGTTTGCCGGCGTTGCTCAGGCCTACAAACCGGAGGAACTGGTGGGCAGACTGGTCATATTCCTTGCCAATCTGAAGCCGAGAAAGATGAAGTTCGGTATTTCCGAGGGTATGATTTTAGCTGCCGGCCGCGGCGGCAAAGAGATATTCATTTTGAACGTAGACAGTGGGGCCGTACCCGGCCAAAGGGTGCGTTGATGAAGAAAAGTATCGAACAGATAGCCCAGGAAGACGGCAGATACAAGCTTGATGCCATCAGGCTTGTTTATGAAGGTCTTGGTCAAGCGGCCAGAACAGAGGCGGACGAATCCGAATCGGGCGGCCAGCCGCACCACATCAGCGGACAGGAGCTTTGCCATAACCTGCGCCGCCTGACGAGTGAAAAGTGGGGCCGTATGGCGAAGGTGGTATTAAATCACTGGGGAGTCAGGACCACGCGAGATTTTGGCGAAATCGTCTACCTGATGATAAGTCATAAATGGATGAGCGCCCAGCCGGAAGATTCAATAGACGACTTTAACGATGTGTACGATTTCAAAACGGTTTTCGAAGACAAGTTTGAGCTGGGCCTTTAGGGCCTTTTGCAGAAGTTTTCGCAAACGTATAGTCCCATAAATCCTTACACAACTCCAGTTAGGAAAACTAATATTATGCAGCAATTCAATTACACCTGTCCAAAATGCGGCAACCTCGAGTGCGAAACCAGTGAATTTCGGGCGACCGGCGGATTCTTAAGCAAGATATTCGATGTGCAATCAAAGCGATTTGCAACTGTAACCTGCTTAAGATGCAGCTACACAGAGCTGTACAAGACAAAAAGCAGCACACTCGGTGATGTCTTTGACCTGTTCACCGGCTAAACCGGGCGGCCCGACCAAGATTGGCCTGTTAAGGAATTAAGGAATATAGCGAATAAGTCGATTCTCCAGATTACGCGACAAATGCATCCTGCCTCAGGCATGGAAAATTGAACATTGATAAGAACATCAAGGTTGACAATTTTCGCATTCGCTGCTAAAATGTTGGTATAAGAGATTATCTCGGCGAAAGTTAGGGCAATAAGCAGCCCTCACTTGGCCTTGGTAATATATCCAATCCAGAGGAAATGACTTACGAGCTGGAAGGAGGTGTGCCGATGGCCGAAGATCGGCCTATAGATACGCATGTCCACCTGGACCACGAGCCGGAACTAAACAAGTTTTTCAAGGCGGTAACAAAGGCCAAAGCAAGCGATTTGCACCTTAAGGTCGGGCAGGTCCCGAAGATGCGTATCGGCGGAACACTCAAAAACACCACCGGCGAGCCGCTTACCGAAACAAGGACCGAGGAGCTTGTTTTTGAGCTTTTAAGCGATGCACAAAAGGCTTATTTCACCAAGAATGGAACACTCGAATTCGCCCACGAAATCAGCGATACGGAGCGTTTTCGTATAAACGTGTTTCGCCAGCGAGGTATGATAAGCCTGGTGGCAAGGAGAATCGAATCAAGAATTCCTCCGTTTGAATCTCTGCATCTTCCCGGCATTGTCAAAGAGCTGGCCCAGGCCCAGGAGGGCTTGATACTGGTAACAGGCCCTACCGGCTGCGGCAAAACCACCACTCTTGCGTCTATGGTGGAAATTATCAACCGCACCCGTTCCTGCCACATCGTCACTTTTGAGGACCCGATAGAATATCTGTATAAAGACAGAAAAGCGATTGTCTCACAGAGAGAAATCGGCATCGACATGACCGACCTCGACGAGGCGCTGCACCTGCTCGCGCGGCAGGACCCGGACGTCGTGGTTATCAGCGAGCTGGTCGACCATCGTACAATATCCGCAGCATTAAAAACGTCCGAGGCCGGGCACCTCGTCTTCGGAACACTGAACGCCGGAAGCGTTGTCCAGAGCGTGCAACGGCTTCTTGACCTGTATCCTCAGGAGGAGAGAAATCAGGCAAGACAATCTTTCAGCATGTCGTTTAAGGCGATTGTATGTCAGCAACTGCTGCCCAGCACCAAGGAAGGCCTCAGCAGAATACCACTTGTGGAGGTGCTCATTTCCAATCCCATCGCCAGAAAAGTAATCGCCGACCGCAACGAAGGTGAACTGCCTAATGTTATACGGGCATGTAAAAACGAAGGAATGCTGGACGTTACTGAAAGTCTCTGTCAACTGGTAAACGACGAATACATAGACGTAAAGAAAGCATACGAATACGCACCTAACATCGAAGAGCTGAAAATGGCTTTGAAGGGTATCATAACAACCGCAAGGGGTATTATGTAAGAGGAAACAATGAACGGAGTTGCTATGCAGGCTTTACTATTAGCCTCTCTTCAGTACGGCCCTTATATCTCAATTATAAAGTTCAGCAGCTTTCTGGCTTTGTTTCTTTTGTGGCTGCCTATAGTAAACTGGGTCTATCGCGACAGCCAAGCGGTCGGGACGAAGAAAACGTTCTGGACGGCAATCGTTTTCTTTACA
>CAYZTY010000051.1:0-16526 GCA_964481525.1 uncultured Pirellulales bacterium | reverse complement strand
CGGCAGCATACCTAAAAAAAGTCAAGACAAACAGAATATCAGATGAAGATATACGCCAATGGCAACGGTTTCTTTGGAATCAATCTGTTGTTCCTTTGCTGATAGTCAAATCTCAAACCCAAGTCCATGTTTACACAGCTTATATGAAACCCGAAAAAGAAGGAAGCGAAAAACAAATACAATCTATCCTCGAAAATGTTGCTGATACTTTGGAACTTGACCAGTTATGGAACGCCATTGAGTCTGGCATGATTTACAAGCAAAAACCAGATGCTTTTTTACAAAATAATTCTGTTGATCGAGAGTTACTACGAAATCTGAATTACACAGCTATTCGACTAGCAGAAACGCAAAAGGGAAGCACAAAAGAAGAGAAAGATAAAAATCTCGAATTTTCACATCATTTTCTTACTAGATTGTTGTTTGTCTGCAATCTCATTGAAAGAGAAATTATTGGTAAACATTTCACTGATATTGAGCATAAGATTTTACAAAAACTCAAACCGGCAACTAAAAATGAAAAGGGATATTTTCTACGACATCTTCTAAATGATCTTAGTACAACATCTCAAAAACGCGAAGCTTTATGTCGCATTTTGGGTTATGTAAAGCAAATGTTTAATGGCAGCTTATTTCCTGATAGCATTGTCCAAGAAAGCTACCGTTACACGGATGATTTTATTCAAATTGTAGACAAATTTCTACAGGGACATAATATTGAAACAGGACAACAGTTTCTTGGCTTCTGGGCTTATGATTTTAGTGTAATTCCCATCGAAACTATTAGTGCTGTGTATGAGAGTTTTCTCGGCGAACAGGGAAAACTAAAAGAATTACAGGAAGGTGAAAATACTAAACGTACAACCGGAGCTTATTATACTCCTTTGCATTTAGCCGAATTAATCGTAGATATTGCTTTGGAAGATATTGAGAAAAAAACAAGCAAGCCAATTTACGAGCTTAAAATTCTCGACCCAGCCTGTGGTAGTGGTGTGTTTCTTGTGTCTTTATTTGGCCGTATTGCGGAAAGTTTCTATCGACAGATAAATAAAACTAACGGTAAAACTGAAGGGATTAACTGGGCTCGCAAATTAATACCGAAATTGCATCAACTATATGGAATTGATATAAGTTCTACTGCATGTCATATCACTTGTTTTAGCTTGTATCTTGCGCTTCTAGAATGGCTTGAACCCAGTGATGTTGAGTATCTTCATGAACACAATGAACGACTACCTCGATTATTGGCGAACACAGGAAAAGAGAGTTGGGACACTATATATCATGACAATCTTTTTAATCAAGACCTTGATTTTAAAGAAAAGAATTTCGATGTTATAATCGGAAATCCGCCTTGGGTAAGTAGGGGTAACCAGAAAGATAAACACTTTCTAAAATGGATGTCTAGAAAACCTGGTCTGTTAGGTCCAAACAAACAAATTGCTCATGGATTTGCTTGGAAAGCCCCCGAGTATCTTTCTAATCATGGAACGGCATGCTTTTTGCTTCCTTCTTCAATTTTATTCAATGAAAGTACTAATGAATTCCAAAAAGAATGGTTCAAATATGTATTTGTCGAAAGGATTTTAAATTTCTCCGATTTACGTTTCGTTTTATTTTCAGGCCCCGTCCATCCATGTGTTGCAATTCGTTTTAGTAAACTGGCTTCGAACTCAGTAGATAATATTATATATGAATCACCCAAAACTGATGCTCTTAGCCAAAAAGGAGGCCCTGTATATATACGCGAAGAAGATACAGTTAACTTAAACTTAAAAGATATTCTCAATGCTGCTGCCCAAGGAATTGCTCCAAATATTTGGAAGTCCTATTTTTGGGGTTCTTTTCGTGACCAAAGATTGTTATCTAGATTAAACGCTCTTCCAAAATTAAGTGATTTGGCTACTGAACCAAGTAAAGGAGGGCGTTGGATTAAAGGTCAGGGTATTCAAGTCAATGGTGGTGACAAAAATCCCATATGGTGGAAGCCTTCAACTCATTATCTTGATTCTAATGAAGAATTTGATTTAGTAATTTGCAAGAGTGGCCTACAAACAGCACAAGAAGCCAATATTTCTTGCACTAAAGCACATCGACCTCGTAACAAACTTTTATTTTCAGGTCCCAAGGTTTTGGTAAGCCAAGGCACCAAAAGTATGAAAGTTGCCTTTTGTAACTTTACAGTTCTTTTTACAAGCTCCCTACAGAGTATTAAAGGTAATAAAAGCGATGCTGACAGACTTCGTTTTTTGAGCGCATTTATCAAATCTAGGTTGGCCCAATATTATCTATTCCATAAATCAACTAGCTGGGGTACTGAACGTGACAAATCACTATTTTATGAACTACTTTCCTTGCCATTCTTTTTGCCCGAAGACACTGTTGATCCCATAAGCGCCCAAAAAATCGTCGATGAGGTGGCTAGCTCTGTCAAAGACTTCGAAAAAAGCTTAAAGAAAGAAAATTGGTTTGGTAAAAAACAGAAAATAATGCATAAAGCAATTAAAATCCGAAGAGAACTAGAACCTTTAATACAAAGTTACTACAACATCGACAAATATGAATCAATGCTTATTGACGATACACTAGAGTTATCTGTTAAGAGCTTCCATCCTCGACAAGGCCAAATTAACATTCCAACGCTTGAGCAACCTAAAGTAAAAGAATTCAGTATTTATACTCAAACACTTTGCGAGATGCTTAATAACTTTGGGGAAGACAGTAAATTTAAAGTAAAGGGCGAAGTTTACAAAGGAATACCTTATTCTGTGGTTCATATTTCTCTGTCAGATAGGATAAATAAGACTGTCCCTATTTTAGAATCAAAAGGAAGGCTTGTGAAAATCTTTCAAAGATTGGGACATCTTTTACAGCAACGCCAAGAGAATTTGGTATTTTGTCAAAACCTGAAAGTGTTTGATGTTGATGACCTCTATATACTTAAACCGATGCAGATGCGATTCTGGTCACGTACTGCGGCCTTAAACGATGCAGATGAAATCGCTGGTTCTATTATCCAAACTCAGAGAGGTCGTTAATGGCGGTACATGGATCAACTACCTCTCGATTTGTACAACAATTTCCTCTAAAGGAAGTAAAACAAGCAATTCGATTAATTCTTAAATCTTGGAAGTCTTTTAAAACCGAAGCTAATTTGGAAGATAAAATCACTAATAAGTTTTATGCACATCTAATCGAAAATAAAAATCGTTCAAAGTATTTTTTTACTATAGTACTACGAGCAGCGGAGATTGATGATCAAGGTGAAGAGGTAGGCGAAATTGACATAAAAATCATCTATAAAAATCAGGAAAAAACATATTTTTCCTTAGAGTGTAAGCGATTACGTGTTCACTTTCCCAGCGGTTTTGATAACTTAGCTGGGAAATATGTAACAGAGGGAATGTATCGTTATTTCAATGGACAATATGCTCGTGATTTAGGCAAAGGTGGTATGCTTGGTTATATAATTGATGGTAATTGTAAAAAGGCCATACAGGACGTTAAAAAATCTATAGAAAAACGACGTTTGGATTTATGTATGCAGGAAAACGAAACCCTTAGGGATTCATCCTGCATAGCTTCAAAGCAAGTCAAAGAAACCCTACACAAATATGGCCCCAATGATAAATTCATCATATATCACATTTTCTTGCCAATGAATGTTACACTGAACAATAATTAAAGATTTTGTGTCTTCACTCACAGATTTAACTAAGTTATCATTCACCAATAACCAATTAACTAATCCACTAATTCGTGGCAAGCAAAAGAATATCGAATAATGAACAAGGAATTTTGAATTACAAAGTAACGGGAAATGAAACCCTCTGTGGCAAAATCAATTGCAAATACGTGTCCTCCGTCAGGAGTCCCTAGGACTGAGCCCCGGTGCGCCGGGGGTCGAAGGAATCCGTGTATTTTGCTCGGCTCTTTAATGAAGGTCAACAGGTCTTCGCGAACAAGGCAATGGCCTTTTGAAGAAGCTCGCTTCGAGAAAAAGGCTTTGCCGCAGAACGCCGGGCCGAGTAAAAGCAGTGTACATCCGTGCCCCTGTGCCTTAGGTATTAGGTATTCTTGGTTAATAAATCTTGTCCTCATCCCGATACATCGGGGCTGTGCCCTCTATGCCCTTGTCTGCATCCCGATACATCGGGGCTGTGGCAAATTGGATTGCAAATAATCAATAATCAATATACAATAATCAATTGTGGACGGTGGGAGTAGCTCAGTTGGTTAGAGCACCAGATTGTGGTTCTGGGGGCCGCGGGTTCGAATCCCGTCTCTCACCCTTTCTTTTTTTTCCGGCTGGAAGGGGGAAATGGCCACCAAGAATATCCGCATAAGTATCACAACCGACACATTCCTCATAAGGTTCATTGTGGTCCGATATATAATTACCGCCAATCGGCAGGGCGAATAGCTCTAATATCACATAAAACGGTGTAACTTCTTCTAAAATAATCACTTGTGTCTCAGCAGGCCGAGAACAGCTCGGATTTCCACGCAATTCAGCGTGAAAACAGGTAAAAAACCGCAACTGGCTTACTCAATAGACGATGATTAAACAATAAGTATTGAAACGATTACTGCGTATGTAAGAACTATGTTGGTTATATTGTAGATGGGAAAAAAGAATCAGATTAGGAGACGAGCAAATGGCCAAAAAGAGCAAAACAACCAAGCGGGCAGGTAAAAAGCAAGCCTCGCCGAAGGCCAAGGCCTCAGGAAAGAGCAGGCCTAAAGCCAAAGCAAAGGCGAGTAGCCCGAAGCCAAAGAAAGGAAAGAAGACGGCTGCACCAAAAGTCAAAGCATCAGGAAAAAGCAGGCCCAAAGCCAAGGTAAAGGCCAGTCACCCCAAGAAAAAGAGGACAAAGAGGACGGCTGCGCCGAAGGTTAAGGCAACAAAAAGCAAGTCCAAGCCAAAAACAAGCAAGAAACAAGTCAGTACAAAGGCTAAGGCAAAAAGAAAGAGCACCCCGAAAGCCAAAGTAAGCAAGAAACACGTTAGCACGAAAGCCAAAGCAAAAAGAAAAAGCACCCACAAGACCAAGGCAAGCAAGAGACACGTCAGCACGAAAGCTAAAGCAAAAAGAAAAAGCACCCACAAGACCAAGGCAAGCAAGAGACACGTCAGCACGAAAGCTAAAGCAAAAAGAAAAAGCACCCACAAGACCAAGGCAAGCAAGAGACACTCACATGTAAAAGCCACGGCCAAGAGAAAACCCGTCTCGAAACATAAACCGAGACACAAGGCTTCCAAGTCGAAAGCCAAAACAGTAGCCAGAAAAAGACACATTGCAAAGAGAACCAAGCCGGCAACAAAAAAGAGCCATCATTCACGACCCAAAGGCCACAGCAAAGATTTTGATTTCAATGCATGGCTTTTGCCGGAACTGGAGCTGGAAAAATACGAGCCCGCCCTTCAGGTCGAGATCGGCATCGAAGACAACATTAAGGGTTCGACCCGGTATGGGTGGATAGGCTCGGGTCAGTGCGGCGGCAGACTGGTCAAGTCATTCTATGACCTCGGTTACAAAAAGGTACTTGCCGTTAATACAACGCATCACGACCTGGATTTGCTCGAGGTCCCCAAGAACCAAAAATTCCTAATGGATATGGGCGAGAAGGGGGCCGGCAAAGACATGAAAAGAGGTAAGAAGGCGGCACAGGAGTATAAGCCCGAGATTCTGCACCAGACCAACAAGATTTTTGGTTCACAGGTCGACCACATTATGGTCTGCTTCGGAGCTGGTGGAGGTACCGGCAGCGGCAGTGCTATGGAACTGATTGACATTGCCAAAAGATATGCTCGATACGTCGGGCTCGATGCCGACAAGAGCGTGGGCGTGCTTATGACTTTACCGACGATAGGTGAATCCAGCTCGCCTTTGGTCGCAAAGAACGCGCATGCCGTCGCCACACAGCTTAGCCAATTGGCCGCGAAAGGACAAATATCTCCGTTCGTCATTATCGACAACGAGAAAGTCCAGAAGATGTATCCGGGGCTGACCGTGAAGTCCTTCTGGCCCAGCGTGAACCAGACGGTTGCGGCCCTGTTCGACATCTTCAACAGACTCAGCTCCCTCAGCAGCCAATACACATCCTTCGACCCCACCGATTACCGCAGCATTATGAATGCAGGCGGCTGTGCGATAATGGGCCTGACAAAGGTTGATAAATTCAACGACAAGTTCGCAATATCCCAGGCGGTCAAGAAGAACCTGGAGAAAACGTTACTTGCCAGTGGATTCGAGTTGGGCACCGCGAAGCTGGCCGGCTGTATCGTCGTCGGCAGCAAGAAGCTGATGTCCAATGTGCCGGGTCTGCAGGATAACATCAACTACGCTTTCGATGTTCTCTCGGAGATAACCGGCAATGCCAGTGTGCATCGGGGAATCTATGAAGACCAAAGAGATTCTCTGCGTGTCTATACTATAATTGGCGGCCTTGATGCTCCGACCAGCCGGCTTGAAGAGTTCACAGAGCGCTCATCCGTGTTGGCCAAGTAGGCAAAAAAAGCCAAAAGATTCATACCTCGCCGGAGGTGCCGTCAGGCAGACAAATGCCTGGCAGTATCTCCGGCGAATTTTTTTGTTTCCTGTTGATTAGAAACGGATACCTATTACCTAAGGCACAGGGGCATAAATTAACGCAGATTAACACGGATTTGTCTCTATAGGGATTCCACTACCTGTTAATAACAGGTAGCGCAGAAAAGTCTCGCCAGTTGAGTCCGGCTTTTGTCGTTTACCCGTATTGCTGTAGCCCACAGGGCAGGCATCCGAAAGCCGCGATGAGGAAACAAATAATAGTTAGCCGAAGGCAAACAATTGAATAAATTTCCGAACCGCAGGTAGCAAGTCCAATTTACTATTTATTATTGATGATTTTCAGAAAACAGCAAAATTGTTGACATTTCTCTTCCAGTAAATTATATTAATACGTGAGAGGTGATGTACGGCCTCCTGTAAGCTTATCCTGGTCTTAAGGTCCCTCGGATTGCCAAAGGTAATGTTATATCCAGTCAATAGAAAGGAGGTATCTGAAAATGAAAACCACATTGTTTTGCATTCTGTTTTTTGTCCTTTCCGCAGGCCAACCATCTCCGGCGCCCACCGACGCTGAAGAGGCCCTGGTCGCAGCAGGTTCCCGCGGTGATTTCGACATGATATTAAAACTGCTGCAAAGCGGTGTCAATGTGAACGCCAAAAACGCAAACGGCGAGACGGCATTAATTACAGCGGCTCATAAGGGACATAAGACGGTTGTCAAGATGCTGTTGAATAAAAAAGCCGATGTGAACGCCAAAACAAACTACCATAACGAGACGGCATTGATAAGGGCGGCTCAATGGGGTCATATGGAGATTGCCAAACTGCTGCTGGAATATAAAGCCGATGTGAACGCTAAAACAGTCGGGGATGTGACGGCGTTGATGACAGCGGCTAACAGGGGTCATACGGAGATTGTAAGACTGCTGCTGCAAAATAAAGCCGATGTGAACACCAAAGGAAGATACGACGGTGAGACGGCTTTGTATATGGCGTCTAAAAGGGGTCATACGGAGATTGTAAGACTGTTGTTGGCACATAAAGCCGATGCGAACGCCAAAACGGTCCTTACGGATACACCTTTGATGAGTGCGGCTAACATGGGTCATAAGGAAATTGTCAGTCTGCTGCTGGAGCATAAAGCCGATGTGAACACCAAAACAAAATACGGCCGGACAGTTTTGATGAGTGCGGTTACAAAAAATAATACGGAGGTTATCAAGCTGTTGCTGAAGGCAGGAGCCGACGTGAACGCCAAAACTAAAAGCGGCGCAACTGCTTTGATGTCTACAGCAATATTGTGTAATTTTGATAATGCCAGGCTGCTGTTGGATGCAGGAGCCGACGTGAACGCCAAGACAACCGAAGGCAAAACGGCTTTGTCTATGGCGGATGAGGGGCTGAGGCGTAAAAAGTATGGTTGTAAGACTATGGTCGATCTCTTAAAAAAATACGGTGCTAAAGAATAACGGCCTGTAAGCAATGAAGAATCCAAGTAAGAGAATCGTATTGTTCAGTATTGTGTTCGTTGTCCTTTCCACAGGCTGCCAACCTTCGGCCCGCGTCGATTACACACATGAGATGCACTCGGCATCTTCCCGCGGCGACATCAAGCAGTTACGCAGCCTTCTGGAAAAGAAGGCCGATGTAAACCTGCGATTTGGAGCTCTTCGTACGACGGCTTTAATGGCGTCGGCCCAGAATGGTCATATGGACGTTGTAAAGCTGCTGCTGAAAAACAGGGCCAAGGTGAACACCAAAAACATATACGGCGCAACGGCTTTGTATCTGGCGGCCCAGGAGGGTCATACGGAGGTTATAAGACTTTTGCTGGAAAACAGAGCTAAAGTGAACGCCAAAAAGAGCGGCGGCGTGACTGTTTTATGGACTGCATCTGATAACGGTCATACGGAGGTTGTCAAGCTGTTACTGGAGGCCGGAGCCAAAGTCAATGCCAAAACAACCTTCGGCGTGACAGCTTTGTACAGAGCGGCGGCACAGGGGCATACGGATATTGTCAAGCTGCTGCTGGAAAACAAAGCCGATGTCAATATTGCAACAAAGGCCGGTGTGACGGCTTTGTTAGCTGCAGCCGAGAAGGGTCATACGGACGTTGTCAGGCTGCTGCTGGAAAACAGGGCCGACGTAAACGTACAACGCAAAACCGACGGCGCGTCTGCTTTGTGGACGGCGGCTTTGTATGGTCATACGGATATTGTCGAGCTGCTGCTGGAGGACAGAGCGGATGTGAATGCCAAGGCACATGCAAGCGGGCAGGATTATACGCCCCTGAGCATAGCAAAGAAGATGGACCGTACCGGGGCAATCAAGCTTTTAAAAGAATATGGCGCTGAGGAATAACACCCGGTAACCAATGGAGGTATACGAAAATGAAAACCGGATTGTTTGGAATTATGTTTGTTGCCTTTGTCATAGTTTGCCCGTTTTCGGCCATCGCTGATGATGTCGAAGACCTGACCAGGGCAATTGCCCGCGGTGACATCATCCAACTACAGTCCCTGCTGGAAAAAGGCGTCGATGTAAACACCGAATTAAAATTCGGCATGACGCCTTTGCATTTAGCGACTCAGAACAAAAAAAAGGAAGTTGTCAAGCTGTTGCTGAAAAACAAGGCCGACGTAAACGCCAAAACGAAATTTGGTGAGACGGCTTTAATAATTGCAATTCGGAACGGCCGGACGGACATTGCCAGGCCGTTGCTGGAGGCAGGAGCCGATGTGAATGCACCTTCTAAAATCGGCGGTGACAGATCAGCTTTGATGCTTGCGGCTCAAAAAGGTCTTACAGAAATTGTCAAGATGCTGCTGGAAAGAAAAGCCAATGTAAACGCCAAAACAAAATTCGAGCTGACGGCCTTACACATGGCGGCCACCAATGGTTACCCGGAGATTGTCAAGATGCTGCTGAAAAGCAAAGCCAACGTAAACGTCGAATCAAAAAACACAGGAACGGCCTTGAGATTGGCAGCTACTCATGGCCATACGGACATTGTCAAACTGCTGCTGGAGGCCGGGGCGAATCCCAATGTGCAATCCGGCGCACCGATTTTGCTGAATGCGGCTGAGAACGGTCATACGGAGGTTGCTAAGCTGCTGCTGGAAAAAAATATCGACGTGAACGCCAAAAGCTCAGACGGCAGGACAACCTTGTGGGTTGCAGCCGAGAAGGGTCATACGGATATTGTTAAGTTACTGCTGGGAAACAAGGCCGACGTGAACACCAAGCCCTTAGACGGCAGGACGGCTTTGTGTATAGCGGCTGAGAAGGGTCATACGGATATCGTCAAGCTGTTAGTCGAGGCAGGAGCGGATGTGAACGCCAGGGCGCGTAACGGCCATACTGCATTAGGCATAGCAAAGAAGAACGGCCATGCAGAAATAATAAAGCTCTTAGAAGAATACGGCGCTAAAGAGTAACACGCCGAGGCCAACGAGAATTTAATAGCAAAGAATAAGCCCCACTATGAAAATGGGGCTTATCGAAAGGGAAAATCCGCGATAAATAAAAAAGCAACTCTCAACATAAAGTTGGGGGCTTCAGGACCCCTGTCGCCCCATTCGACTACTTCGACTATGCTCAGTACATGTCCGCTCAGGGCAGGCCAGCGACGGCTAAACAAATCCAAAAGAAATTTAATATCGAACAAGGAACAAGGAATTACGAATGATGAAGTGAGATTATAAAAATCCTTTCTGGTGGGGGATTGTTTGTGTAAAATCGTAAGGCTAAGGCAAATACTGGATTCCCGCTCCTTCGACCTTGCTCAGGACAGGTTTCGCGGGAATGACAAAGTGAGGCACTGTAAATGGGTGAAGAGGTAAATATATTAGGAATCGAGACGAGCTGCGACGAGACGGCAGCGGCGGTGGTGGCGGACGGGCGCTTCATAAAATCCTCGGTAGTGGCCTCACAGGCAGAGCTTCACGAGAAATACGGCGGGGTCGTGCCGGAAATAGCATCACGAGCGCATATCGAAAAACTTTACCCGGTTCTTTCAGAGGCGATGGAGCGGGCCGGGCTTGAAAAAAATGATATAGATGCGGTTGCGGTTGCCGACCGGCCGGGGCTGGTGGTGGCATTAATTATAGGCGTTACGGCGGCGAAGACTTTGGCAATGGCGTGGAAAAAACCTCTCATCGCAGTCAATCACCTGCACGCCCATTTGCACTCGGCGATGCTGACTGAAGAGAAATTAGAACTGCCCGCGGTATCGCTGGTTGTTTCCGGCGGGCACACGAGTCTTTATGAATGCTCATCGCCGCTGGACTTGAAGCTATTGGGCTCGACGATTGACGACGCGGCGGGGGAGGCGTTCGATAAGGTGGCGACGATTTTGCACCTGCCCTATCCCGGCGGGCCGAGCATTGAAAAGGCCGCGGAAAAGGGCAATCCGAAAGCGATAGACTTTCCTCGCTCGATGCTCGAGGCCGGGTCGCTGGATTTTTCGTTCAGCGGAATAAAGACGGCGGTTTTGTACTACTGCCACGGGCAGGATATGAAAGGCGAGGACAAGGTGCCTTCAATGAGCGAGCAGGAGATCGCCGATATAGCCGCCTCGTTTCAGGCGGCGGTGGTTGATGTGCTGGTGGCCAAGACGAAATTGGCTGCGGATAAGCTCAATGCCAGAACGGTTTTGTTAGGAGGTGGAGTTGCTGCCAATTCATCGCTGCGAAAGGCGCTTGAACGAATGTGTGAGCAGTCAGGCCCTTCGACAGGCTCAGGACGAAGCAGGAAGCTACTCGTAGCGCCGAAACCTTATTGCACTGACAACGCGGTTATGGTAGCCTCATTGGCATATTATAAGTTCAAGGCAGGCCAGTTTGCGGATTTGACGTTAGAGCCACAGGCAAGAGGTTAAATAGATGAATACTGAACAATTAAAGGCGCTTCTCGAAGATGTCCGACAGGGTCGATTAAACATTGATGAGGCGGTCGAACGGCTTCGGCATCTTCCGTTCGAGCAGCTCGGCTTCGCTACGGTCGACCATCATCGCCAAATCAGGTGCGGCTTTCCGGAGGTGATATACTGCCCGGGCAAGACGACCGAGCAGATAATACAAATCATCGAGAGACTGGCGGCCAAAGGTAATAATATCCTTGCCACACGTGCTGAGCCGGATGTTTTCGAGGAGCTTGAAAAAACCGGCAAATATCCGAAGGCCCGCTACGAGAAGGCCGCCAGGGCGATAATAATCGAGCAAAAGCCTATAGAGCTTTCAGCCGGCGCTATCCCAATCGTGACGGCGGGGACGGCTGATATTCCGGTCGCGAGTGAAGCGAAGGTCACCGCCGAGATTATGGGGCAGCGAACGGAACTGATTTGCGACGTCGGGGTCGCGGGGCTGCACCGGCTGCTCGACCATACCGAGCGACTACAAAAGGCAAACGTCATAATTGTAGTTGCGGGGATGGAAGGGGCGCTGGCAAGTGTCGTCGGCGGATTAGTAAGCTGTCCGGTGATTGCGGTCCCGACGAGTGTTGGTTATGGGGCGAGCTTCGAGGGACTCTCGGCGCTTTTGACGATGCTTAATAGCTGTGCGGCAGGCGTGGCCGTGGTGAATATCGATAACGGTTTCTCGGCGGGCTTCACCGCGGCGCTTATAAACCAGCAGAGTTCATAGTTCATTGTTTAGAGTCCATAGTTGCTGGGCCTTTTATCTACATAACTACAAAACTACGAACTCCGTAAAACCTGAGAGGCAGCGAGCAGAAAAACAAACAGGTGCAAAGCATAACCGAGATACCAAAATTGAAGCAGCGAGCGGCCGATGCGCATAAAGGCGATTTCGGCAAGGTTTGTATCATTGCCGGCAGTGTTGGTATGAGCGGCGCGTACGTTAGCCCATATCCGATTCAGGCGACTGGTTAGTCGGCCCTTCCGGAGGCTTCCCAATCATCAAATGTAACATAAAACCCAAGAAAAATACGATGATTGCCGTAATGATGAAAATCCCAACAATAACATATGGGTCGGAGTATTCCATACACAGTCTCAACACCTGGTCCCGGAAAACCTTGGGTATGATTCCTTGAATAAGGACAAATAGTACCCCACCGATTAATCCAAAGATTACTCTGGCAGCTACTCCACGACCAGCGCTGGCCACACACCAACCGAACCATAGTGCGCAAGCAATAATAAAACCTATCGGAATGATGATGAAAGCATTCACGCTTAGTTCTCCTTTGTCCAACTAACAGTGTTTATACAGCCTGCTGTTCCCAAACAAATTCTTCACCTTATTATTTTATTATAAACCTTCCTGTCTGCCTATCAAATCTTTTATTGACCGTGTCCCGCGCTATTTGTAATATTATGCACAGCATGCCTGCCGTTGGGCATCCCTGACGGGATTACGGCACTGCAGGAAATGGGCTTGTATGCAGACAGTAGAAAACATCCCGAAACTAAAACCAAGAGCGGCAGAGGCGCATAAGGGTGATTTCGGCAGGGTTTGCATAATTGCCGGCAGCGTCGGTATGAGCGGCGCAGCGGCGCTGGCCGGCACGGCGGCACTCCGCGCAGGTGCGGGTTTAGTGAGAGTCGCGGTTCCGGACGCGGTCCTGCCTATTGTCGCGTCCATCGAGCCTTCGTTTACAACCATACCGCTGCCAAGTGACAACAAAGGGCGGATTGCAGCCAAGGCGATTAGGGCAGTGCTGGCGGCGGCTGAGGATAATGACGTGCTGGCCTTTGGGCCCGGCGTGGGTGTTGCTGCAGGACCACAGAGAATACTTGAAGAGCTGCTCAGGTGTGAAGGACTGCGGTTGATAATAGACGCCGACGGGTTGAACAACCTTGCGAAAATCAAAGACTGGGTAAAAATATTAAAGGCCTCCGTGATATTGACGCCGCACCCGGGGGAATTAGGGCGCCTTTGGCGAGGGCTTTTTAGAGAGAAAATGCCGAACGACAGAACGCAGCAGGCAAGTCGGCTGGCCAGCCAGAGTAATTCGGTTGTGGTTTTGAAAGGTGCCGGCACGGTAGTTACCGACGGCCAAAAGCTGTACGTTAATACGACCGGAAATCCCGGTATGGCAACGGCAGGTTCAGGAGACGTTTTAACGGGTGTAATCGCCGCCTTATGCGGGCAGGGCCTGAGTAATTTCGACGCCTCGGTTCTGGGTGTACACATTCACGGGCTTGCCGGTGATATTGCCGCACAAGAGTTGGGACAGATTAGCCTAATCGCGCGCGACCTGCTCGACACGTTACCGAAGGCATTTATGAGTTTAAAATAACCCCCGGGTGAAACCCGGGGCTAAATAAAAAGGACTTTTATGGCGAAGACATTAGGTTATATGATTACCTGGACAACATACGGTACGTGGCTACAAGGTGATAATCGGGGATATGTAAAGAAAGGGAAGATTTACCCCAAGAACGAAAACTTACGACAATCGAACAAAAAATTACAATTACAGAAAGCAGTCAAACTATCAAAAACCCAACAGCGAATGGTGCGTGAAGCAATTATTGAGGAAGCGGCCTTACAAGGACAACGTATATTCGCGCTTGCCGCAACGTCAAGTCATGTGCACCTTGTCGCGGAGTATATAAATAAGCCTATAAGTAAAATAACAGCTTATTACAAAAAAGCTGCCCGGCTTGCGCTGAAAACTATGGGACATAACGGGAAGCTCTGGACGAGGGGATATGATAAAAGGTTTTGTTTTGACCGGGCGACCTTAGAGCAAAGAATAAAATACGTTTACAAACACAACTCCAAGTGAATAGTGAGTCGGGTTAACCATAGATAAAATCAAGGCCAAATAATATTTAGCCTGCGGTTTTACCGCAGGTTATGATGTAACAAAATATGATTTACGAAGATTTAAAAGATAAAAAGGTTCTGGTGACGGGTTCGAGCAGCGGCATCGGCGCGGCAACGGCAGTGATGTTCGCACAACAGGGTTGCTACGTCGGTGTGCATTACTTTCAAACCAAGCAAGGAGCAGAGCAGACGCTGGCTGAAGTGAAAAAGCACAGCGACGGCTGCCTTTTGCGCGCGGATATGCGTGACGAGGCACAGGTAGAGGAAATGGTGAACAAGTTTGCCGAGTCGGCCGGCCGAATAGATGTGCTGGTGAATAATGCAGGAACGCTCTTAGGCAGGATGCCGTTAGAGAGCGCGACGCTGGAGTTCTACGAGAACGTTTTCGCGACGAATACCCGGAGCGTATTTCTGGCAACGCGGGCGGCGATACCTTATCTCAAAGAAAGCAAAGGCAATATCGTCAATATCGGCTCTATTGCAGGCCATCACGGAGGCAGCATCGGTTCGGGGATTTACGGCGCTGCGAAGGCCGCTGTTGCTACTATGACAATTGCTATGGCCAAGGAGTTCGGAAAATACGGCATTCGGGTCAACAGCGTACTGCCGGGGCTGATTGAAACGCGATTTCACGAGCAGTTTAGTACGCCTGAAAGAAAAAAACGAGTGGCGCAGCAAACACCTTTAGGCAGAAACGGAACGGCTGAGGACGTCGCAAAGGTGATATTATTTTTGGCCAGCGAGGCGGCCGGGTTTGTGACGGGCGAGTATATAGCGGTAAACGGCGGTTTATATATGAGAGCGTGACCGATTTACTGCCGGGAATTTTGGGTTGACGTAAGGGGATTATTCACGTAGTATCGGCAAGGAGAAGGAAATGTATGCGGAGGGTTGAGAACGGGGGTAGCTGCTGCACGGAGGCGAAGAATGGACTGGCTAATACGACCTGCTAACAGCAACGCGGATGAGCTGGCGCGAAAACTGAAGCTCTCGCCGCTGTGTGCGCAGGTTTTAATAAATCGGGGGATACAGACAACCGAGCAAGGCACATCATTTCTACGGCCCAGTCTGCGCGGTCTTATCGAGCCGGAGCAAATGCCGGGGCTGAAAGAGGCTGTCGGGAAAATCGAGCAGGCAATCAGCAAGGCCCAGAAGCTGACAATCTACGGGGATTATGACGTTGACGGCATCACGGGCGTTGCCATTTTGTGGTTCATTTTGAGGCTGCTGGGAGCGAAAGTAGATTACTATATCCCACACCGAATTGAGGAAGGCTACGGGCTTAATTGCGAGGCCGTTGAACAGTTGGCGCAAAACGGCACCGAGGTCATAATTACGGTCGATTGTGGAATCGGCTCGCTGGAAGCCGCCAAGCGGGCCGGCGAGTTAGGGCTTGATTTAATAATAACCGACCACCACCGACCGGGGGCCAAGCTGCCTCAGGCAGCCGCTATAGTCCATCCAATGCTGGAGGAGACTTACGAGAATCCTCATTCTGCCGGTGTGATGGTGGCATTCAAGCTTGCCTGGGGCCTGGCCAACAAGTCAAGAACGAACGGCGAACTTGCACCCGACCTGCGACAGTTCCTGATCGATGCGACGGTACTTACTGCAATAGGTACAATCGCGGATGTTATGGAACTGGAGGGTGAGAACAGGATTATAACCAGCTACGGTTTGAAGGCGGCTGCAGACTGCAAGTTATGCGGTCTTCAGTCGCTCGTTGAATCGCTGTCCATTACAAGGCAGCAGCTCAGTAGCCACGAGATAGGATTCCGCGTGGCGCCTGTTCTGAACGCGGCCGGGCGAATGGGACACGCTCGACTGGCTGTGGAGCTTCTGACAAGTAATAATGAAATGCAGACCAGCCAAATCGCCCAATATTTAAACGAACAGAACAAAGCACGTAAGCAGTGCGAGCGCAAGATTCTCAAGCAGGCCTGCGAGATAATAACCGCCGGAGAGCTGGACCGGCCGGAGCAAAAGAGTATTGTTCTGGCGCACCCGGACTGGCACATCGGCGTAATAGGAATTGTAGCCTCGAGGATAGCCGAGAGGTTCGGCAGGCCTACGATTCTGCTGAACAACGGCGACGATATTGCAAAGGGCTCAGCAAGGTCGGTACCGGGCTTCGATTTGCTTAAGGCTATTGAGTCCTGCTCGCGGGAAACGGTCA
>CAYZTY010000050.1:0-16784 GCA_964481525.1 uncultured Pirellulales bacterium | reverse complement strand
TAATCTTCAGCGGGATTCATCTCGATTGGATTCCGAAAGAGTACAGCCTGACCGCCGACGAGTTTAACGAAGCATTGACTTATCACCTAAAAAAATACGGCCCGCTGCCGTTCGGCCAGCCCCACACAACGCTAATCAATAATTCCACGTACACACAGTTCGGCCACAATAAGGACTGCCCCTGGCTAACAATGCACTCTGTCGGCAACAAACCTCGCGACCACAGTGTTTCCGAGGCAATAGAAACTCTTTTCAACCTCAAGCCCCCTTATCCTGCCATAAATTTTGAGCCGTATTATACCGGCTGGAACCATCAAATAAACAAGCCGAACGGTGAACATCCGGCGGCCAATTCCCCGCGCGACAATTATTTCTCGCGCGCGCAGATGTACGGCTCCGTTCTCTCAGGAGGTCTGTCGGGCCATGTCCACGGAACATCCGCCTATGACATTACAACAACCGGAGAGCCCGCCGGCGCTCGTCCCCATTTCTGGGATGCGCTAAAGTTCGAATCGGGTCTGTATATGCAGCATCTAAACGCATTTATTTTATCCGAAGGCGACAAGTACCAGCAATTGCAGCCCTGCTCACAAAATATAGAACCGCAAAAGGCCCCCGGCAGTCCTCCAAGAGGTCTGGACGGCTGGTCATATATGATGTGTACTCCCAAAAAAGATTTTGCTTTACTCTACTTCGAGAACAAGGCGGTGCTGCCCACACTAAGCGGATTTAAACGTAGCACTTCATATCGATTCCAATGGTTCAATCCCCGCAACGGCCAATGGGAAAAAAGCATCACCATCAAATCAGATAAAAAAGGAGTATTGCATCCGCCCGCATTCCCCAACGGCCAGAACCCTTCTTCCACCGACTGGGCCGCCAAGATTCGTATTGCGTCGTGAGTATTGCGGATGGCGAAATACGCTTCACGCAGAACTACTCCACAAACTTCTTAAAATTTCACCGATGAAAAAACAATTGCCCCATATCATTTACAGAGTCAGGTGGATATCGCTTATAGCCTGCCGCGCTATTTTTCACTGAATCGAAGGACCCACGCGTCTTTGCCGGTAGCTGTCGTTGGAATTGTGCAGAGTAATTGCAGCAGGCGCCTGCCGCCGCCGCCTAATTCGGACGCATCACCACGTTTCGTTATGTTATACCACGAATCCGGCAACTCTTTGAATGTAACGCCGTTGTCTTTAGACAATTCCACGCGCAATTTGTCATCTTTTGCGTCTACGCCTGAGACCAGCACCACCGGCTGCTGATACGCAATTGCTGATTTAACCTTTCCGCCGCGGCCGGCATCGAACGCCATCTCAGCAATCTTATTCTTGTCCGCGGCGATGTGGTAAGCGCCGCTTGCTAAATGATAGCCATAAGCGGATATCCCCTCGCCCGTCTGCAGCGTCCCCACGCGGACCTCGGCATAAGGGTGACGGTAATCGTTGGCATAGGGCAGGGCATCGCCTGCGCTTTTGATTCGCGGCAGAATGCGCCCCTTCTCAGTTCCCATCTGGGCCAAAAAATGACGATGATGCTCCTCGAACGGCCGCCACCCCCTCCGCGCAACCTGCGTATAGGAAATATCTCTCCAGCTCAAATCGTTGAAGACCGCATAAGTCGCCCCTTCAAACGGCTCGTAAAACGCCAGCAAGCTCCCGAACCCCCGCGGCGGCCGGGTCCAGTGCGCCAAGACATAGTCGTTCTCAACCAGCGGTGTCCTGTCCCTGAAGATATCACCGTCACTTCTTTGATTCTCGAATAGCGCATCGCCGTCACTTCCCCCCTGCCAGTAGCTTTTGCGTGGTTTCGTCCCCGGGTCGCCGTCGGCATGGATGGAAATGGTTTCGTCCAGGATATTCGGCCTGCGGATGATAAAATCCAGGTCCTTGCCCGGCTTGACCAGCGTTTCTAATTGCAGCTTGTCTTTGCCGGTCCGCCTGATAATCTGAACAGGCCCCCATCCTCCTGCTACGCTTTCTATCGTGTCACCGTGGGTCACCCAGGGAACCGTAAAATCCGTTCCGTTTACCGCTGTAACCGTATTGCCGTCGGCGACGATACCTTTACCCTTGCCACCGGGCCCGCGAGAGCATATCCCGTCCCAGCCCTCAGTAACCACCGCGTCGAATTTGATATTTACTCTGCCCGTCGGATAAAAGGTCCACTCCGTCACGGTCTGTACCATATCCAGCTCTACGAACTTATCGTGCTCAGGCCCTTGACCGCTATTAAGACGCGGGTGACACTTCTGTCGAACGCGCAGCCGCACGGGTGTATTCTCGATAATCTCGAGCGAGGCCCGGCCGGGCGTGTCGTTCCTGCCGATGGCCGTGCTGAACTCCTGGTCGCCGAGTAGATAGACGTCATAATCGAAAATACCCCCCTGCGTATAACCCGGCCCGGTGACTAAATTGTCCTGCTGCGCTGAATCATGCACCTTATCGAAAATCTGGTAGATTCCGCCGTTGTAAAAAAGACTCAGCACCGCCTTCCACTCGTCGGTTTCAACAACTAATTCTTTCTCTTTGCCTGCCAGTTTATCCCTGACAACGAGCTTGGTTTTTGTTGGCTTATATTCTTCGGTAATTTTAAGCTCTCCTTGATCTAGCGCCGTACATCCAACAAGCAGACTGGCGCCGGCCAATAAAATTATACCCCACAAATAGCTTCGATTATCCAGAATATAACTTCCAATTTAATCTTTTGATTTGCCCTCCTCACTCGCACACGACAAATCCATATCATTAAAGCATATTTCTCAACAAAAATCAACAACAGTAGCTTCCAACCTACCACCTCATCATTCAGAATTCCCTGTTCTTTATTCGACATTCAATCCCACCACCCACCAAATCCCCTTGCCATTGACGAGAATTAGGAGGATAATTTCCAAATGCTTAACAATAAGAGCAAAGAAATAAAGACAAAAATTATACCCGCGGTAACTCTATTTCTGATGATGTTGGTTCCCGGCTGCGGAGGTCCCTCACCAAGGGAAATCGGAGAAATCTCTTTGGCGTTAAGTTTAGGTATAGTGACTATCTCCATTCCTGTCATTATGCTTTTGAGTTGGTTAGCGGGTACGAATTTGTTCCGCTCTAAGAAAGTATGGATGCAGTTTGCCGGCCTGGCGGTTATCTGTATTAGCTTGTACCTTTTTTATGGTGATTTTGGATGGCAAGGCCTGCACATCACTGCTTTTCTTGG
The DNA here is from genome assembly GCA_964481525.1 of uncultured Pirellulales bacterium. Taxonomy (GTDB): domain Bacteria; phylum Planctomycetota; class Phycisphaerae; order Sedimentisphaerales; family CAYZTY01; genus CAYZTY01. Next base: position 13,568 of record CAYZTY010000050.1, on the reverse strand, counting down.
TCTAATTTCGGTTCCCTATTTATTCTTAGTTACCTCTCTGGCAGTTTCTCTCCTACCTGCACGTTTCTTAAAATTCCTGCCTGTTTTGGTACTAACACCACATTTTCTAATAAGTATTATGTTGGTATTAACTGATTCAGATAATGTACTAGCAGTTTTTCCTATAATGTTATCACTTCAATTCTGGCCCTTATCAATTGGGATTACATTCTGTATCATTGTCTATCTAATCGCAAAAAAAATAGTGAACAAACGGAAAAGGGAGAGTGACCAAAAAATTTCTTGAAGTTTCTTTTTTGGTTATCAACTTGAATATTTCCTCTGCTCTTCACACGGCAGAGTAGTTAATGATTTCCTTGGCTTCACTCAGGACAAGTGTTGAGTATTTTCGATTTCAGAACGGCTAATTTGCTACGTTCTTTCAGCGCCCGGGCCAGATTCAGGGCCAGGTTTTTTACCGTCTCTAAGCCCCAGGAATCCTCTTTCGCATCCGCAGCGATTGTCCCTCCCGAATGGCAGTAGGCAGGGCCGTCGCTGATTACCTGCATATTCATTTGAAGCATAAACGTCTGAATATTCTGCAATGTCGTCTCCTGCCCGCCGTTTCTCGCGTTCGCGCACGCTATCGCCCCGCCGATTTTGCCGGTCATCGGCAGCGGCCCGCCGTAACTCGGCCGCATCACCACGCATCGGTCCATCATCGTTTTTAATTGCCCCGAAACCATACCAAAATACACCGGCGAGCCTATCAGCAGCCCGTTGCACCATTTCATAGCGTCCAATATCCCCGGCATATCATCTTCCTGATAACACGAGTGTGTTTTCTCACAATCAAAGCACCCCACACACGGCCTGATATCTTTTCCCGAAAGTGTGATATATTTCGTTGCCAGACCCTCCTGCTTCAACACCTCAAGCGCATACCGAACCGCGTATGCCGTATTGCCGACAGTATGAGGACTGCCTGATATACCCAAAACGTTCATATCATTTTTATCCGCCGTGGCGGAAATCACCTTTTTTATTTGAAGGCGGTTTTCTTTTAGTCCTCTCAATTCCAAGATGCCGGTCTGCGAAGGCGAGGAACTGCTTCCAGTCATAGTCGTTAATAGAGTGTCCACCCCTGCGGTTATGATAGCCGATAAAGTCGCCCACCGGCGTATCGACGGCTGGCATATCATCCACGCCGAGTCCGCCTTTACCGAACAGCTTATACACCGGCCCGGCATATTTGGCTGAAAGGAACGAGCCGTAAGGGTCGCCCCAATGGTCATCCGCCGCGGTCGCAATATACACCGGCCGAGGAGCCATCAAGGCAACCAGCATATGCCAATCGACCGGCAGCTCGTTCACCCGGTCGCCGTATTTCTTGAAATTGTCGTTGAACCAGTGCGGTGCGTAACCGTTGATTGACTGAATGCTCTCGCCGTATCCGCGGCGGACAATAACGGCGCCGCCGCAGCCGGATTCGCCCGAGAAAACAACTGCGAACCGCTCGTCCTGCGCCCCGGCCCACATCGCAACCTTGCCGAACCGCGAAAAGCCCATTATGCAAACCTTGCCTACGTCGATATCAGGGTCGGTCTCGATATAATCCATCGCCCTGCTCATCGCCCAGGCCCAGGCGCCAATGGCACCCCATTCATCCGGTCCCGGCTTTGTCTGTCCAGGCTTGGCGAAGACCTTACGAATGCTTTTCTCGTACGAGCCTTCCTTCGTATCGGGCTCAACCTGCCAGGGATTAAAGTTAACCAGGCCGTAGCCCCGGTTCAGCAGTATCTTCAGGTTGCCGCCGGGCCCCGGTATAAGAAAGACCGGCACGGGCTTACCCGCATCGGCAGGCAGTGTGATATCCAGCTTAAGCTTCGGCCAATCTTTTTTGTCGGTGAAGTAAATCGTAACGCTCTTGATGATAGCTTTACGTTTCATTGCTTCACGGTCTTGCGACATCACTTTCCACATCATCTCTTTTGGCCGGCCAATCATTGTTCGGCCGTAGACGTGGGTCTCGAATAGATTCAAAATCTCCGGCCGACGTTTTTCCTTCCACGTCTTGGCATCGGTAACCTTCTCGCCGTTAAGCAATATGAGTGGGTCAGGCAAATTCAGCATAGGAACTTTCTCCTTATCGTAAGCGTCCGCCGGGGACTTTTTCGCAGACTTGCTCTTCTGCGCAGAAAGCCCGCAGCAACTGAACACCAAAATCGCCAACACAATCATTTTCAAAAGCAGCGAGTGTTTTATAATCCAACTCCTTATTTCAAATCCTTTCGTCTTATGCAGCTATATTACAATTATAAGACAGGCCTTTGCTATTTCAAGTTTATTCGATTTGACAAACCGGAGTGTTTTTCATTCAAGGCAGGATTGTATGAAGGCCAAAATTATACCCGATGTTTATTCTTGACGTTGATTTTGAGCTTATCTTGAAATATGTTCTTTTAGGATTCTGTGGTACCACTCTCTTTCCGCCTCCGAAAGAGTTACATCTCCGGCATAACCTCAGGATATAGTTGCCCGGCCGGTGTTATCTTAAAAATATAAACAAATCCCTTCTTCAGCTTTGAGTACACAACGTTGCCGTAAACGGCCTCAATATCGTATTCCTTTAGTTTATCCGGCTCATTGGCCAGTTCCCATATACTCGTCCAAAATAAGTTTCTTTCCTTAATTGGTAAAAGCTCCAAAAGGTCGTTATATCGCAGAGGTTCTTTGCCCGCCTCTTCGATAATCAGCCCATTTTCCGGAGCCGTATTCTCGCTGTATATCCTTCGCCAAAGATAAAGGGCTTTTTTCTTCCCATCCATTACCATTTTGTCACCGAACTTTACAATTAAGGCATCGAAGTGAATGATATTACCTTCGATTATATAATCCTTCTCGAGCACCTTCTTAAACTTATCATCTCTGGCGGTCTCGACAAATTTCACCGTTGTAAAAAGTTTCCCGTCGCGATTTTCCTGTGAAATCACCTTTGCGTAACCAATTTGGTCCTCAATCGTTAGATTTGTTATCGCCGTCTTCAGTCGCTTATTTTCCGTCAGCAGCCTGTGGACGGTGCTGGCACCGTAATACCAGCCGCGTCCTGCGTATACCAGCACTCCAATAAAAACAATTGCCATAAAATATAAAGGAATTTTCCTTGTTATTTTTTTCCCGGCCATTTGTGCTGCCTCATTCTGTACAATTTTGACTATTACTCAATCTCACAGGACCTGTGATATTTATCGGCTTTCATCTTCTATGTTCTATAATTATCCCTGCTGGTAGATAGAGTGAGGCACTAATAAGGCCTATCAATATGAATTCAAAGTCAAATAATAATACTTTTACTATGAACTATAAGAAAGCCGGGCGTAAAAAAACCTGGCTTTTTTGAAATATTCTAAATAAAAAGTATTTTTTATACATAAAAATAGCCTGTGAATTTATCATATAATTGTAAGACGTCTTTGCCTGTATATTACAAGGTTAGTGAATGCCGTCTGATAAAGCTCTAATAAGAGATATGAAAAAAGGCCGTCCCGACGCCACGCGCAAGCTCTATCAAAAGTACATAACCGACCTTTTAAAGATATCCCTGATGGCAACATCGGATATCCATCTGGCTCAGGATTGTGTGCACGATGTATTTATCAGATTTGCATCGTCGATTTCCCGGCTGAATATTCGTACCAATTTAAAAGGTTATCTGATTAGCGCCGTGATAAACGAAATTCGGGCCAGGATGAATCGCAGCAAGTTATTGAATCCGGTCAGTATCGAACAGATAAATGATATTGCCTGTCCTGCCGAGAATCCGCAACGGTGGGCGATATTGAACGAACAGCTCAAGATTCTTTCAAATGCGATGTCGCAATTGCCCCAGGAGCAGCGGGAGGCGCTGACCTTGAAAATCGAAGCAGGCTGGACGTTCAGAAAAATAGCCAGGGCCCAGAATGCTTCTATAAGCACCGTTCAATCCCGATGTCGGTATGGATTACAAAAACTGCGGTCGGTATTAAAGGAAGGTGAATAATGAGTGATGCAGATGAAATAAAAAAAATATTTGAATCTGCCGGGCTGAAAACAAATCCGCAAATTGACGAAGCGATTATCGATGAAATGATAAAGGCCCAAAAAGCTTCCATCAGTGAAAAAACATCCCGGGAAATAAACATCTGGAGGATAATCATAAAAAGCAGAATGGTAAAATTTGCTGCTGCGGCCGTGATAATAGCTGCAATCTGCCTTTTCTTTACTCATCACAGCCGGGATGGACAAATTGAAGCACAAAAAATCGCACAAACTCCAGAGTCAAGAGCTTCGGTTAAATTAACGTCACTGATTTCACTTAATAGTGCTTTTCGGCGGGGAGGAATAGAAGCGGTCGAAAAGCAGTTTGCTGAAGCCGAGAAAAAAGCAAAACGGGGCTCGAAAGAATATTTAACAATCTCTCGATTGTTATGTGAATTAGGACAGTGCGAAGAAATTTAGGAAAGGAAAATATTATGAAAGTCTCAAAGAAATATAAGATATTGTTGATAATTGTGCTTTTTTCAAGCTCGGCCTGTGTTCACGCCTATCCACCGGATAACGCCGCAGTTCTGTATTATAAAGCCGCACTGCTTTATGCGCCGGATGACGAGATGGCGAAATTAATAGAGGATTTCTCAGGGCAGTCAGCCGATTTCTCAAAGGCAAACCTCAACAAAATAAGAGAATTTGTAAATGAAAACCGTTCCACAATCGATGCGGTAATCGATGCTTCCACGGTAAAAAACTGTGACTGGGGTCTGGATTTTTCCGAGGGTCTGGAAATGGAGGTGCCGTTGGGCAGTATGAGAAAATTGATTCATCTGGTACTGGCCGACGCAAAAATTCTGGCAAAAGACGATGATTTTGAAACTGCCCTGGGCCGCTGTATGAGTCTATACAAAATGGCGCGGCATATGAACGACCGCGTCTTCATAAGCTATCTGTTTGGTGTCGCAGTCAACGGCAAAGCAAATTCCTGTGTTACGCAGATAATCTCGGATATGCCGCAGGATTTGCAAAAGCTGGCCCGGCTGAAGAACCGATTAGTAGAGATTGACAGCATACCTTTGTCCGTCAAGCCCGCTCTCATAAGCGAACGGGACGTTGTATTGATGTCTATGGCACCGGAACATATCCCCGACATCGTAAGTCTGGTACGTATTGGATTGGAAGTAGATAAATCCCTCAGCGAGGAAGATAAATCTGCCAAAGAAAAAGTCCTTTCTTCCGTTCTTTCTTTCGATAATGCTATGATTGAACGCAACAAAAAGTACTTCGAGAATTTTTTTGTCGGCATTATCGACGCCTTTGATATGCCTTATCCGGAAGGATACGCCGTGCTTGCAGAGTTATGTGAAAAAGCGGAAAAACAGATGAGCCAGGGCAACGCTGATGCAGCGTTAACCGTTATTTTCAGGCCTGCTGTGGGAAAAATGCTGTCAATAGTAACACGCTTTAAAACGCACAACAATGCAATCAGGACGGCGATTGAACTCTATATGATAAAAGCCAAAACAGGCAAGCTGCCCGAAGAGCTGCCCGCAGACCTGCCGGGCGACCTGTTTAGCGGAAAACCATTCGATTACGAGAAAACATCTAACGGATTCATCCTTCGCTGCCAAGGCGAAGAAGTAAACACCGGTAAGGTCCATCAGTATGAATTCAAAGTTAGATAATAATCCTTTTGTTAATAACCGTGAAAAAGCCGGGTTTTTACGCCCGGCTTTTTTTAATTGGCAGGACTAAGTTTACCGGACATCCGGGAGCTAAAAAGGGTTGCAATTAAAGGCTGGGTGGCGGTATTATGACGGCCGTCAAGCCCCACCGGCGCAAATCGCGCAGTATATAAAGGGCAATGAATTAAATTAAAACCTAAAGAGAAAAATATGAAAAAAAGACCGCTTTTCCGACAGATTCTCCTCGGCCTGTTATTAATGCTTCTCTCGGTACTTTTCTATTTAATACACTTTGCACTTTTTCGCGATGCACACCATATCTTCATTTATCTCGTGGGCGACATTGCCTTTGTCTTCATCGAGGTGCTGCTTGTTACGTTGATTATACATCAGGTCCTCGGCGAGCGGGAAAAAAGAGCGATGCTCAAAAAGCTGAATATGGTCATCGGCGCCTTTTTCAGCGAGGTCGGAATGCCTTTACTGAAGCATTTCTGGGCCTTTGACGCCGAGGCCGAGAGTTTCGGCAAACATCTGAATGTCGACAATGAGTGGTCGCCGGAACACTTTGATAAAATGGAAGAGATTCTTCAAAACCGGGATTTCAAGATTGATGTTCACAAGGGCGACATCGAGCAGATGCGCAGTCTTCTCATAGATAAAAGGGCCTTTCTGCTCAGGCTTCTGGAGAATCCGAATCTGCTCGAGCACGAGGAATTCACCGAGCTTCTCTGGGCGGTTTTCCATCTGGCCGAGGAGCTCTCGCACAGAGAAACTGTCCACGGTCTGCCTGATACCGACTATGACCACTTGGCCGGCGATACAAAAAGGGCCTACGGCCTGCTCGTACGCGAATGGCTCTCTTATATGGAGCATCTTAAGGGCAAATACCCGTATCTTTTTTCTCTTGCCGTCAGGACCAATCCCTTCAATCCGAAGGCATCAGTTGAAGTCAAATAATCTAAGGAGAAAAAAATGTTTATTACGCTTTTGATTGTTACATTTGTAATCGCCTTTGTAGTTTCCTCGTTAGTCGTTTTAATGTTTACCAAGCCGATTGATAGAATCCTTGTTCGCATTATTTCGGATGAAATAAGCAAGGCGTGGTCAAAGTATCTGAAGTTCGCTATCTATGTAACGGGAATCTCGGCCGGTGTTAGGATATGGGCGCTTGAAAAGTATATAACCAAGCCGGGATACGAAGGCTCGGAGATAGTTAAGTTGAATACGGAGCGGTGGGTGCTGGAAGTTTACCGAACGATAATCTCAACTCTTCAGGGTGTTGCCTGGATGCTTCTGGTATTTTTTGTCTTTGCTCTCGTGGCTTATGTAATCGTTCGCGCTTATGAATCAAGAAAGAAAACCGTGGAGGTAAAAGAATAGCCAACCAACCCGTGTCATTTTCGGTTTGATGGACTGGAAAACGCTGCGAATTTAAGTTGTGCAGGTTGCCGGAATTGTTGGCAGAAGGTATTTCTGAAGGAATGAAAAGCTATGACAAGTTTCAGGCATACTAAGTTTATATCAGCTCTTGTTTTCTTGTCCCTCTTAACGGCCGCTGCATCCGGTGCACCACCTAAAGTTATCAGGACCATACCTGAAAATGGTGTAAAGGATGTGGACCCCGCTCTGCGGCAGATTCGCATCGTCTTCGACCAGGATATGAATCAGGACGGCTATTCAATTTGTGGAGGCGGCCAAAGCTATCCTGAAACAGCCGGTAAGCCGCGGTGGATTAACGGTCGCACGTTTGTGATACGGGTAAAACTCGTTCCAAACCATAAGTATCAACTGAGCATTAACTGCCAAAGCTACAAAAATTTCCAGAACACTCGGGGTGAATCGGCTGAGCCGTATCCGATTGAGTTCACAACCTCTGCAAACAGACAAAGAAAAAAAGCCGGGATGCTTAACTCCACAGACAATCTGGATGCGATTCAAGAGCTGCGCAGGGCGATAGATGAGGGATACTCGTATCGCGATTTTCGTAAAGTCGATTGGAACAATTTATTCGATAAGTATAGCACCCCGATGAAGAACGCTAAAACTCCCCGCCAATTCGCAGAGGCCGCCGCTGATATGTTGGCCGAAGCCAAGGATATACACATCTGGATTAAGGTCAAAAATGACACCATAGGCCGTTTCAAACGAAGATTTACTCGAAATTATAACCGGGAGCTTCTTGAAAAAATCGTCCCCCATTGGCGAAAACGCAGCGCCGTGGTATTTACCGGCAGATTCGATGACGGCATTGGATATATTCTTATTGATAGCTGGTCCAGGAGAGATACAAAGCAGCTCGATCCTGCCTACAAGGCGATACAGCAGTTTGCCGATGCACCCGGGCTGATAATCGACGTCCGCAGCAACAGCGGCGGTGCCGAACCGCTTGCGCAGGAGTTTGCAGGCTGTTTTATCGATGAGCCGGAAGTTTATGCTCGGCATGCATATCGCACGGTTGGCGAACCTGGAGGCTTTGCAAAACCATATAATCGTGTGCTGGAGCCGAACAAAGAAAGGCCGGGATACCGCGGCAAGGTTGCAGTTCTTATGGGCCAGGAAAATATGAGTAGCTGCGAGGCCTTTCTTTTAATGATGAAGCAGATTCCGGGCTGTAAACTCGTTGGCGAAAAATCTTACGGCAGTTCTGGCAACCCCAAGCCGACTGACTTAGGCAATGGCGTAACGGTTTTTCTGCCTTCGTGGAAGGCTCTGCGCCTGGATGACACTTGCTTCGAGGGCGAGGGCATCGCCCCGGATATTCTTGTAAAGACAACAAAGAAAGAGCTGCTCAAGCGGGATGCTGTTCTCGAAGCTGCGTTGAAGTTGCTGCGTGAACCCTAAAATCCACTCGCCTATAAAGGAGATTATAGTTGATTACTGATTTTTGATTATGTAAGATTGCCGCCATGCTATAGGGGCTGGCCGGGTTAGTGAATGGTGAATAGTATTTAATACGAACGACTAATTTAGTACGGGATAGCTGTCCTTAGTTTTTTGGGGTTTGGTGGATTGTGGGGCCTTATTATCATGTGGAAAAGCACACAAGACTTATATTACAGGCCATTTTTTGCATTTCAATATCTGTTTTAGTAAGCAAAATAAATTGACGGATAACAAGCAAAAACCATTAAAGAACAAAGATAAAAAATGAGGGCCGATATGAGCGATGCTGAAAACCTAATCGAATTAGCCAGGAAAAGATTTGAAGATTTTGGTGAAGCGGATGAGGTTCTGTTTGCTGCCGTAGCGGCCGGTAATTGTGCCGAATACACAGATGAAGAAGATAAAGATAAGCTTGAGAATGCAGATAGCTGGACGGACAAGCGGATTATAAAGTCGAGCCGCATTGAGTGGCTGTGCTGTGACAGGCAGGCAAAAAACCTTGTCACCGACAAAGGTATACAGGTGACAGGAGCGAAAATTGAGGGTGAAACTGACCTTAGTTTTGCAGAAATTTCATTTCCTCTTGTTTTTTCCAAATGTGTTTTCACTGAAGAGTTGAACATACAATATTCGACGATAAAAGCTCTTAATCTGAGCGGCTCACATACAAGCTCCATTTGGGCGGATGGAGTAAGAGCGGAAAGATTTATATATCTGCGTGATGGGCTCAAGGCCAAAGGGGAAGTTCGTGTTTTGGGAGCAGTGATAGGCGGAGATTTTGATTGTACTAATGGCGAGTTTACTAATGAAGATGGTGCAGCGATTTCAGCAGACAGCATGAAAATCGCACGCAATGTATTGCTGAGTAATGGTTTCAAAGCTAAAGGCCAAGTTTGCTTTATAGGAGCGACAATAGGTGGAATTTTTGAGTGTAATAATAGTGAGTTTACTAATAAAGCTGGTGAAGCGATTTTGGCAGATGGGATGAAAGTTGGAGGCAACGTATTTTTGCGTAATGGTTTCAAAGCCGAAGGCAAGGTTTGTTTTTCAGGGGCAACAATAGGAGGAAATTTTGAGTGTTATAATAGTGAGTTTACTAATAATAATAGTGAGGCGATTTTTGCAGATGGAATGAAGGTTGAAGGCGACGTGTTTTTGTGTAATGGTTTCAAAGCTGAAGGCAAGGTTTGCTTTTCAGGAGCAACAATAGGAGGAGATTTTAAATGTTTTAATAGTGAGTTTACTAATAATGATGGCGAAGCGATTTTTGCAGATGGGATGAAGGTTGAAGGCGACGTGTTTTTGGGCAATGGTTTCAAGGTTGAAGGTGAAGTTCGTCTCATGGTAACAACGATAGGCAGAGATTTTAATTGTACGAACGCTGAGTTTATTAATGAGAAAGGAGACGCAATTTCGGCAGACAGGATGGATGTAAAAGGTGGTGTGTATTTAGGTGACGGTTTCAAGGCCAAAGGTACGGTTCGTTTTCTCGGAGCGTCAATAGGTGGAAATTTTAATTGCACGAATGGTGAGTTTATTAATGAGAAGAAAAATGCAATTTCGGCAGACAGGATGTATGTAAAGGATGATGTGCACTTGAATGATGGTTTTAAGGCTAAAGGCAGAGTTTCCTTTGCAGGAGCATCAATAGGTGGAAATTTCAATTGCTTGGATAGTGAGTTTATTAACGAAGATGGAAAAGCTATTTATGCAAACAGAATGGACGTAAAGGGCGGCATGTATTTGAGTAATGGTTTTAAGGCTAAAGGTGAAGTTTCCCTTTTAGGAACGATAATAGGAAGAAATTTTAACTGTATGCAGGGTGAGTTTATTAACGAAGGTGGAATAGCTATTTCGGCGGATGGAATGAAGGTAGGCGGGCACACTTTCTTGCGGGAAGGCTTCAGGGCGGAAGGAACTATAAGTTTTGTCGGTGCAACGCTCGGCAGTGTTTTTGGATGGACTGGTGTTAAACTTACTGAAAATACAAAACTTGACTTGCGGAATACCTCGGTGGGTGTGTTATATGATGATGACGATGAAGATAGCTGGCCAAAAGAAGGAAAATTGCTCCTGGATGGATTCACATATAACGAAATTTATGATAAATCCCCAAAAAATGCGAAGAGTCGGATTAAGTGGTTAAACAGACAGGGAAAAGAACTGTTTCGCTCGTCGCCTTACGAGCAGCTTGCGAAGGTGTTTGAAAAGATGGGACGCCGTGAAGACGCAAAGAAGATTCTTATCGAGAAAGAAAAGAAATTAACAAGGCTTGGTGGTTTTAGTCCGTGGGGTCAGCTCTGGAGAGACGTTTTAGGAATTATCATTGGATATGGATACCGGCCTTGGCGGGCTTTGTGGTTTATTGTCGCAATTATCCTCATTGGAACTGCGGTCTTTGGGAGCGGATACAAGGCTGGAATCATTGTGCCGGTGGAAAGAACAACGGCTGCACCCAAAGGAGATGAACAGCTTCAGGATGGGTGTTCAAAGTTTAATGCTTTCGTATATTCGATGGATATGTTTGTTCCGCTGGTTGATTTAAACATAGCAAAATATTGGAGGCCGGATGCAAACAAGTCGGATATACTAAGGTACAAGAAATATTGCCTTCTTATCAGGGGAGATTTTATAAGGGAGTATATGTGGGTTCATATCTGCTTGGGCTGGATACTAACTACATTGTGGGTTGCCGGATTGACAGGACTGGTTAGAAAATGAGATGTAAAATGCCGGCGAGCGGAGCAAATACCTTGATAGCTTATAAAGCACCAAAGAAATCTCCCCTCTTCAGTATAAACAAAACTAATCTGGCCCGACTTAGCTCTTTATAAATCCCTTTTTAAGGAAATCAGTTCCGGCTTGCACTTAAAGGTCTTTTAGTTACAATAGTAGATAATGTACATCTGTATTCAAAAACAAACATTTAATCCTGGAAGGAGATAGGCAAATGGCTGAGGAAGAAATTGGAACGGTGTCGGATTTCTTCGCCCACCCGGTAGTCGCCGCCATCGAGCTGACAGCAGCATTAAAAGTCGGGGATAAAATCCGCATTAAGGGTCATACTACCGACCTTGAGCTGACTGTTGACTCAATGCAGATTAACAATGCAAACGTTAACGAGGCCAAAGCAGGTGACTCTATCGGGGTAAAGATCAGCGAGCACGTACGTAAGCACGATACAGTTTATAAGATTACCGATTAAACTTGCAGCCCACTGTTGATTACGACTTATCCCCAAAGGCTGCGCCCGACTCGGTTTCATTTTGATTCACGGACAGCATCTGATTAGTGCGCGTCATTGCCGCCGCAGCGGGAGCGAAATTGCAAGGAATAAGGAGATAGCTCAATGCCGGCAAGTGTAGCACACATGCTGATAGCTCACAAAGGGCTCAAAAAACTTCAGCAAGACAAGAACGCTGGTTTGGCCGAGTTTGCAAAAATGCTGGATAGTCCCCTAGGCAAAGAAAATTACCGGGCATATATGAACCTGGGCAGTCTCGGGCCTGATTTATATTATTTTATTTCCATTGCTAAGGGGCTGAAGGACTTGTTTTGGGACGGTTACGTGCAGGCAAAGGGGGTAACGCCCTGGGCGTATCATTTGCATTCGAGCAAGCCGAACGAGTTTCCTTTGAAGCTGATTGAGATTACCTTCAGCGACGTTGTGCGCGAAGGCAGGAAGGTTATTCTCAATGTGGATGACAAAAGAAAGCTCGCATACATTGCCGGGCATTTGAGCCATATAGCGGCGGACCAGATTATTCATCCGCTTGTAAATGAGCTTGCCGGTCCTTATTACAGAGAAGGTAAAAACAGAAAGACTCACAGGGAAGCGGAGGTCTATCAGGACTATTTTCTTTATCAGGAAGTGTATAGAACAAAAGATAAAAGCACGTCGGAATACAATTTCTTCGAGCAGGATTTTCGCAGTTGGGCCGATTGTATAAAGAAAAAGACATTTGACAATACCGAGGAATGGTTCCGGTATTTTCTGCAGCGCGGTTTTATAGAAACCTTTGGCTCAGCACCGACGGAGAACGAGATAGAGGACGCCGTCGATGGGCTGCTTTTGAGTCTGCGGGCAAGCAAGATGGCTGGGCCTTACAAAAAGGCGGACAAGGAATATAAGAAAGAAGGACGAAAAGGCCCCAACTTTAAAAAATACATACAGAAACCGGGATACCTGGATTATTACGAAAAGGCCGTAGAACTAACAGTGGTTTATATGACGGCCCTGTATAAGGCCTACCGGATATTGAAAACCGGCAAAGACTTCGCAGACAAGAGCCAGTGGTTCCTTAAAGTTGTAAGTAATGCAGACCTTTCCTGCCCCCTCCAAAAGGATATCCTCGAGAAAGCTAAAGCAGCACTGAAAAAAATTCAACTCAAAGTTTAAAGCATGCCTGGGATAATAATATGACGAACGGTTTTTCGGAAACCAACAATTCACAAATCGACGGCGAAGACCAACAGGAGCAAACTCAACAGCAGGCCTACCAGGATATCCTCGATGAAATTAAAAAGCAAAAAACACACAAAAAAAGCTGGGTCACAAACCTTTTGATTCTTGCCTTCTCACTGCTGATTTTTTCACAGCTCGGTCTTTTTAGTTTCGGCCTAAACGGCTTGATTATGATTATTATTGTTCTGTTCGTTCATGAGACCGGACACCTTTTAGGGATGCGATTGTTCGGCTACAGAAACGTGCAAATGTTTTTCATTCCCTTTTTTGGTGCCGCCGTCTCAGGGCAAAAACGCGATGTCGCCGCTTACAAAGAAGCCATCGTCAGTTTACTTGGCCCTATGCCCGGTATCATCATCGGTTGTGCTCTAATGTTTATGTTCGCAGCAACCGGGCGGGAGTATTATTCCAGGTTGGCCGCTATGTTTCTGCTTATTAACGTCTTCAACCTCTTGCCCTTCTTTCCATTGGACGGCGGCCGATTTTTACATACGGTCCTTTTCTCCAGAAATCGATATCTTGAATTG
>CAYZTY010000049.1:0-16930 GCA_964481525.1 uncultured Pirellulales bacterium | reverse complement strand
AATCGGCAAGAGCGCCTACCGCGGCCACGAAGTTATTTATCCTCAACCTTTCGGCATGATAACCACCGCCGCTGAGAAAACCTATCCTGTGGACTATTCGCACTTCAATATCATGGGGACTGCGGTTGGCGCTTATGGAATAGAGGCCGACAGCGACAAGGCCATCTTCCCTGCTGTCAATCTGGAAGTCGTTTTGGGTCATGATAAGGGTATAAAGTTCCATTATCCGTGGATTATTCCCGGGATTGGTTCGACGAACATTGCCAAGAACAACTGGGAAGGCCTGGCAATTGGCTCCGCCTTAGCAGGAACCGGCCTGACCATTGGTGAGAACGTTGTTGGAATGGACAGCGAAGCTGTTATCAAAAACGGTCGGGTGGTCGATACAGCCGACCTCAAACGCCGTGTTAAGCTCTACAAAGATTATCAGCAAGGTGGCTACGGAGCCATCATCGTGCAGGCAAATGTTGAAGATACACGACTTTGTGCTCAGGAATATGCCATTGAGAAACTGGGTGTCGAGTGCGTGGAACTCAAGTGGGGTCAGGGTGCAAAGGATATCGGCGGCGAAGTAAAAATCAGGGAGCTCAAAAAGGCCCAAACATTGTACGAGCGTGGATACATAGTCCTGCCGGACCCGACCGACCCGGATGTTATCAAGGCTTTTGAGCGGGGAGCATTCAAAGAGTTTGAAAGACATTCGCGGGTAGGAATGGTAACCGAAGAATCATTCGCCAGGCGGGTGGAGGAGTTGCGTAATGCTGGTGCCAAATACGTATTTCTCAAAACCGGGGCCTATCGGCCGGCGGATTTGGCCAGAGCAGTTATCTTTGCTTCGCGGTACAAAATCGACCTTCTAACCGTCGATGGTGCGGGCGGCGGTACCGGCATGAGCCCCTGGCGGATGATGAATGAGTGGGGTATTCCTCCTGTGTACCTGCATTCGCTTTTGTATCGGTATGCCAAACGTATTGCCGACAAGGGTGGGTACCTGCCTACATTGGCTTTAGCCGGTGGTTTTGCTTTTGAAGACCAAATCTTCAAAGGCCTTGCCCTTGGTGCACCGTTTGTTAACCTGATTGGAATGGCTCGGGCCCCAATAGCCGCGGCGATGGTAGGTAAAACAATCGGACGTACGATTGATGAACAACAGATTCCGGTGTATATTGAACGTTTCGGCAGTTCGATAGACGAAATATTTGTGACCTCTGGCAATCTACGTAAGGAGCTGGGGAGCAAGGAATTCGAAAAGCTTCCGACCGGTGCCCTGGGGCTTTATACCTACTACGAGCGCCTTGCCCAGGGCTTACGCCAGCTAATGGCTGGTTGTCGAAAGTTTTCTCTGGAACATATAACCAGAGACGATATAGCAGCCCTGACGCATAAGGCACAAGAAGTCAGTGGGATTCAGTATGTGATGGACGTGGACCAGGGAAAAGTTGAAAGGATTCTTGAGAGTTAAAGTCGAGTAGACTTGTGCCCTGCTAATTCGATTGCTATTGTAACAGTGAGTATCCCGAACAGGACTTTATCCGGACGCACTGTTTTTGTTGTTTTCGTCTCCAGCGATAGAAACGTTGCCGCTGGTATATAGAACATTGGAAAATATTGAAAAAAAAGAAGCCTGCCCCGGAAAGGGACAGGCTTCTTTGCAAGACCAGTAATTATCTGTCTTTTTGATATACGCCTTTTAACCTCCGAAAGTTTCTAAAGTTGCTAAACGCGATGCAATGAAGTTTGAGATATTGGCGTTATCGTTCTCTGTTATAGATGAGCCGTATTTGCCCATAACGAACGCTACCGAATTATCTACCGGTGTACCCAATTGAGTGTCCATAACGGTAACATACTGCACGAATGCATCAATGTATTCTGCTACTGATGCATACAGTGAGTCTTCAGCAGCTGTCTCAAAAGCTGTAGCAATCAAAGCCGCCGTTTCAGGAGTGAATGGGACGTCGGCCGGGGCCAGAGAGTTAAACGCCTGGACCATAGCGGCCATTCTTGAACCGTCCACATCCCTTAAAATACCGGCAGCGTCTACGAGCGTCGCACATGCCTGGCAAGGTTGCAGACTCGGATTAAGGGCAAGAGCGTTTCCTATAGCAACCTGAAGAGTTTCCACAGGAATCCCAAGCTCTGCTGATGCTGCTTCGATTAGCGCCGGACAGCCCTCTACTCTCGGAACTGCTACCAAAGGCAGAGCTGCAACAGGAGCAAACAGTTCAGTTACTTCTTCTTCGCATGGACAAGCGGGGCACTCCGGACAGTCCTGACGGTCCTCGTAATCTCCAATTATCAATGTAACACCGTCATCGTACAATGCCACCTTGCCTTCTGCTGTTAGGCATTTTCCTGGAATAGTAGCTGCTATGCGAGCACCCTCGCCTTCAACGGTAACATCACTGGCATAGACCTGGGTAGTAGCGTTGTAAATAACTTCACTTTCGCCATTTCCATTAACAGACACAAACTTATCTGAAGGATACCCGGCCAGGGCCTCTATCCTTGCTGATGGCAAGCCTTCTTCCCTGCTGTAGGCACCTACAAAAACCTCACCAGGGGCACAAACCACAGTATCAGCTGTGTTCTCTGCGCCGTCGTGTGCCCAAGCTAATATCTGAGCATTGCCGCCGTATCCTAAGCCCAGTACGTAAACATCTCCTGCGGTGCTATCTTCCGGTAAAGCCGCTACGAATGCAGGCGAGAGGTCGGCTCCGGCTGCAACACCAACACTTGCGGTGTTCTCATAGGCGCCAAAAGCCTCGGCTGTTATTTCAGCCGTGCGGGCGGCCATGAGGTTATCTGAAACGTCAATTACTCCAACACCACCTTCGCGGGAGACAACCACCGACTCGGCATTGGCGGTTAATGGTCCCTCGTACGGATCCGGACTCTGAAGAAGAATAGCATCAGTGGGTCCGTAGTATCCAGAGCCTGCTGTTGCTCTAATTGTAGCATGGCCACCCGTGCCATAGGGTATTTCGTCTTTTTCCATGGCCGCCTCAAGTTCATCAAGGTCGACACCGGCAAGTACTATAACATCGCCGACCGCACAGACGCCTACGTACGCGTCGTTGACGTAGCCGCCTATAGCATCAGCCATGATTCCAGCTGTGTCGCTGTTGCTTTGGCCATCTACATCTATTACCTGAACGCCACTTTTGGTGCATACAATAGTCTCAGCGTTGTTAGTATAGCCGTCGTAGGCTCCAGCTAAGATTACAGAGGAACCGCTATTTTCGGCTTTGACTAAAACACCTTCAACAGCACCAATCCCAACCTTGGCGGTGTTCGTTCCTTCGAAGCTTCCAGCAGCTATAGCATTTATGTAAGCGTAAGGATATCCGTCGGTTTCCTCATCGATACCGCTGAGCACCTCAAGAGCACCTTCGGTGCAAATCAGGACGTCGGCGTTGTTGGAAACAAAACCAACTTGTGACATGGCCTCGATACCGGCATTACCGTGTTCGGCTATCACCTTAACGTCGCCACCAATCTTGTGTCCGGGGCCGCCGAGCGAGACATTAGCCTTGTTTTCGTCGCCTAATCCGGCCTCAGCTCTTATCATAGCGTCGCAGCCGGATGCTCTGACCTCGACATCGCCGTCAGCGTCGATAGCGACATCGGAGGTGTTAGTGACGCCTTCACCGGTCCAGGCTTCAATGTAAGCATTGCCGTGTTCGCCTAATACTTTAACATCTCCACCGGCGTCAATCGCAACCTTGGCGACGTTATTGTAGCCACTGCAAGCCTCGGCTGTTATTTCAGCGCCGCCATGTTCGCCCTTTACCTCAACATCGCCACCAGTGTTAATCGTGATAGTAGCGGTGTTATCAGGGCCTTCAATTTCAGGGTCAGCAAACGCGTATATTTCAGCATTGGCGCCGCGATATTGGCCCTTTACGGTGACATTTCCGCCGGCGTTAATTGTATTATCAGCGGTGTTACTTGTGTAGGCGTCCTCAGCTCCGGCACCTATGCAAGCGTAACCACCAACTTTGGCTGCTACATCAACATCTCTACCGGCGTTGATTTTCGTATTGGCGGTATTCGAACTGCCGTCAGCATAAGCCTCAGCTTCTATCTCGGCTTCGCTGTTTCCGCCATAAGCTGTTACCTTAACATCTCTACGGGCGTTAACTGTCATATTGGCGGTATTTGAGTTCTCGGAAGAATAAGCCTCAGCGTCAAGGTCGGCGTCGCCGCCGTCCTCAGATGTTACCAGAACATCTCTGGCGGTAACATCAACATTGGCTGTATTGCTGTTTAAAGCCCACATGGCATCAGCCTCTATATCAGCATCTCCACTGGAGCCTTGGGCTATTACCTTAACATCAGTCTCAGCATTAACCGTGACATCGGCGGTGTTATCTACGGCACCCACAGCTATAGCTTCTATGTAAGCATAGCCGTTGTCACCCTGCACGAGAACACCACAACCGGCGTTAACGTTAACGCCAGCGGAGTTCTCCATTTCTCCTGTAATTTCCTCATCACCTTCGATATCAACGTAATTTTCAGCTATAGCTCTTATTTGAGCTGTGCCGTAATCCGTGCTTATCACCTCAACATTGTCACCGGCCGTAATATCAATACCGGCGGTGTTCGAAGCAGAGCCGGTTAATATTAAACTCATAGGAGAGTCATCATAAAGCTGATTCTCAGCGACAGCCTCTATTTCGGCTTCGCCGCCGGAGCAGCTATATGTTACCTCAACATCGTCGTCGGCTTTAATTACGACATTGGCAGTGTTCTCAATGGGACCTTCTGCTGTTAGATTCACAGCAAAGCCCGAATCATGAGAAATATCATTCTTGGCCTTGGCCTCTATTCCGGCTTTGCCGCCGCACTCGGATGTTACCCAAACATTGCCTGTATCATAATCTGCTGTAACATCGCCGTTGGCGGTAATCGTAACACTGGCATTGTTCTTCATATCTGCGAGTGTTATATCCAATGCCTTTATCTCAAGACCAAGCTCATTATCAATCTGAATCCCATTCTTGGCGAGAGCCGTTATTTCAGCTTTGGCGCTATCTTCAGCTTTTACCTCAACGTTGAGGGCGGTAATATCAACGTTGGCAGTGTTCTCAGCACCACCACCTAATACGGCGCCTACCTCAGGGTCAAACTCACCAGTAAAGTGTGCATAACTTCCTTCATTCTTAGCGATAGCCTCTATTTCAGCTTCGCTGGAAGGTCCGCTGCCGTATCCCTTTGCTATTACCTTAACCTCGCCGTCGGCGCCAATCTTAACATTAGCATTGTTAACGAGGCTCTTCGTAGCCTCGGCTGATATTTCAGCTTTGCCGCCGTTTTTGGCTATAACCTTAACATCGTTGTCGCAGTCTTCGCAATCCTCGCTAAAGGCGGTGATTGTAACATTGGAAGTGTTTTTCTCATCAGCGTACTCGGTTGTAGCTTTTATCGAAGCACTGCTTCGTGTGTAATCTCCTGAATAGAATCCACCTAACGCGATTGCCTTAACATCGCCACCGGCATCAATTGTGATATCGGCGACGTTAGTATTAGCGGCCTCCTTGGCTATGGCTTCTATTTCGGCTTTGCCGCCGTCTTTTGCTATTACCTTAACGTCACCATCGGCGGTAATACCAACACCGGCGGAGCTGTTCGCGGCATACTTGGCCAAAGCCGTTATCTCAGCTTGACTGGGCCGCTCGAAACATTCGGCCAGCACCTTGACATCGCCATCGGCGGTAATGTCAACATCGGCCGAGCTATTGTCTCCATATAAAGCTTTCGCTTCGACTTCAACTTTGCCGCCATTTTCGCCTATTACACCAACATCACCGGCAATAAAGTCGCCTTCTTCTTCGAACTCATCGGGAATCTCCTGAGCGAGAATCGTAATGTTAGCGGTATTGGAGCTGTCTGTTGCTTCCTCTTCATAGCCGGCATACATAGCAGCAGCCTCTATTGAAGCCTCACTTGGTGTGAAATTATGCCCGCACCGGTTGTAGAATCCGCCGTTGGCGTGCACTAAAACATAGCCGTCTTCAGTAGTAATGTTAACATTGGCGGTGTTAGTGGCTGCGGTTAACTCGGGATTTTGAGCATGACCGGCGAAAGCTTCTACCATAGCCTGGCCGCCGTTTTCACTCGTAACCACAACATCTCCACCTGCGGTAATATTAACATTCGCTGCGTTGCTGTTTGAAGCATACTCGGCAGCAGCTTCAATTGAAGCAACGTATGGTGTGAAACCATAGCAGGAACTTCCGCCTTTGCTGTTTACGTAAACATTGCCACCAGCAGTAATATCGACATTAGCCTCGTTTAGAAGGGCATATTCCTCCTCGTGGCCCCGAGCCTCAGCTGCTATCCTGGCATTGGCTTTTTCGGCTGATACATCAACATTACCGGTAGCATTAATAACTACATCGGCGTGGTTTTCAGAACCTTCACAAGCCAAAGCTTCCACAAGAGTTTCGCCAAGCTTGTCTGCGGCTTTGAGTAAAACGTTGCCGTTTTCTTCCTCGCCATTGGCTGTGATACTAACCTTGGCCCTGTTCTCAACGGCATCGTAAGCGTAAGCGCCTACAACGGCAGGGTCGGTCCAATCGCCCGAGTAGTCCCAAATGTTTGCATTTTCTATAGTGACATTTCTGCCTGTAATCAATGTCTCAGCCTGGTTCAAATTGGCAGATTCCCCAATTTCCGCAGCCTGAGCATAAATCTTCACATCATCGTTGTTGGACGTTATAGTAACATCGCCTTCTGCTTTAATATCAACCTTAGCGATGTTATTAAGGCCGTCATAAGCTTCCGCAGTTATATAGGTATCAAGCTCTTCGGAAAACGAGAGACCGTCATTTATATTAATGTTGCCATCGGAATCAATTGTAACCGTAGCAATGGCGTCAAATACACCGTCGCCGACAGCTTCGGCTTTTATATCATAGTCTATTTCAAGGTCACCTCCTGTGATAATGGTAACATCAGCGACCGCGTCGGAACCGGGTCCGGCGTAGGCCTCTATTGCGTCGCCATAGTAGGTGAAATTCCCTTTTGCCTCGGCCCTTAAGGTCTCAACTCCCTCAATGGCCGACGACCAGATATCACCGGCAGCAAGAATTACATGGTCTGCCGCCACCTCGCCGTCGCCTGGGCTATGTGGGCCCGAACCGTTATCAACGTAGTAGTCAGGGATGCTGTCCGGCATCGAAACTTCGACTACAACGGGGCTGTTCTCACTGATAAGCACAGAGTCCCCGGCGGCCATAATAACGTAGTTGTTCGCCGTCAGAGTGCCTCTGTTAGCAACAGTCTTGCCGATAAGAGCTATGCGCTCGGCAGT
Organism: uncultured Pirellulales bacterium; assembly: GCA_964481525.1. GTDB lineage: Bacteria > Planctomycetota > Phycisphaerae > Sedimentisphaerales > CAYZTY01 > CAYZTY01. The sequence goes on along the minus strand of CAYZTY010000049.1, from coordinate 9,609 downwards.
GATTGAACCATAGTTGGTTACACCTTTTGCACTCATGCCATTGGCAAACGGAAAGACGCCACTTGTAAGGCCATTGGTAAAGTCAGTGTCCGATATGCTCAGACTCGAAGCAACCAGGCTGTTCACATTGATTGCTCCTTCACCGCCGACTAAGATACCAGCAGGGTCAATTAACCAAATACCTCCGTTTGCATTGAAGGTGCCAAAAATCTCTGTTCCATTTCCAGACACCCGAAACATAGCCTGTGAAGTGGTATCAGGCTGAACACAGGTTACAACGTGTCCCCCAGCGATATCGAAATCGCTGAAGTTACCGATTGACCCGTGAGTGGCTGTCATGTCCTGTGTAGTTCCACTGTCAAGTGGGGTAACCGTGATTGCCCCCACCGGGTTTGTTGTCATGACAACTTCAGCTATTGCAACTCTCGCTGGCAGGACAAACATCATACAGATTACCAGCCAGCAGGCTACAATTTGCCTTAAATAATACTCCCTCGACATTTTTCTTAACTTTTTCATTTTCTTTTCCTCTTATAATTAATTACCAAATAGTTTTTAGCTCCATCTACACGCTATATATCCTCACTCCTCCCCGACTACGCCGTCGGATAGAAAATTCGTTCTACCATCTCATCATTAAGCTAACATGCAAACGGTCGTCGCCTCTGTCCGTAGTATCCGTTGACTTAAGCGGATAGCCGTAATACAGGGCTGCACTGAAATTGTCACCAATCTCAGCAAGCGTACCGACACCTATTGAATACAAGTTCTGAGAGGAATCCTCGCCTGCGACTGAGTCCTTCATTCTGGCTCTGCCATAATCAAAAAAGACCAGCGGAGCCAGTTTTCTGAGCCAGGGTTCCTCTTCTTGATTTTCTTCGGTCTGGGATTGCTCCTTGGCCTGGTCATACTTGACTAAATCAAACTCATATTGAGTCGATGCAAGTATTCCACCATCAGCGACGATTTTACTTTCTTTATAGCCTCTGACGGAGTACATCCCTCCAAATATAGTCATTTTTGCCGGGACCAACCTTTCATCGGGGACTACCCAACGGAGTGAACCGCTGAGTCGCTGGACCTTGTCAGTATCCAGATATTGACTGTGACCGGCGGAGGTAGTGTATATGGTAAAATCACGGTCCGCATTTGTTCGTGCACCGGTCAATGTGGCTGAGTCCCAGAACTTTGCCTGTTTTGACCCACCCACGCTCTGGACACGGTCAAATGCAATGGATGTGTTTGACATATCATCCCGGCGATGGGCGTTGAAACCTAATCCCCACAAGTTCATACGAACCTTAGAGCCCAAGATCGCGCTGAATATCGAAGAAGAAACCTTGCTCTTTTCCTGAGATAGCGAAGAGGTTACATCAAAAAACCATCCGCCTGTCTGGAAAACGTTGTAACGTAATTGTCCGCCGTACACTGAACCATTGCCAAGGAAATTGATGCCCCCGCCACCCTCAACGTCAAACTCGCTGTAGCTGGCAAAAACGTTAAGACGCAAATCAGGTCCTGCGACCGGGAAATCGTAACTGCCATATATAGAAAAATTATCGTCAAAATCAGAGTCCCAGGAGGCCTGATGGAATACGGTAAACGTGTCATCTATACCGAAAAGGTTGGTGTTGATAAGGCCGAGCCGCGGGGCCCACTGTCTGTCGTCTGTACCGGAATTATCCGCCTGGAGAAACCAGTGCCATGGATTGGCCTCATAAATGTTGTAACTCAAGGCCAGAGTGTCCGGCTCTGCGCCTTTTGACACGGTTGCCGAGATGTAACGGTCCGGATTGAGGTTAAGCAGGTTGACAAAATCACTCAGTTCCTTTTCATTTCCAACCTGTCCGGATTTTATAGGTGACCACTCCAGCACAGAAGAGCTTCTAAGATATCCCTTCTCAACTTCCACGTTTTCAGGATTGTAAAAAGTCGTTGTAATTTCAGTAACAGGCGCTTCGAGCACTTTCACAGACAAGATATCATCTTGTAACCTTCCACCTTCTTCAAAGGTTTCTGATGGAACATATACATATATACCGGAGTAACCTTTGTTTCGATAGATAGAGAGAATACATTGGGTAAGCCCACGAATAGTTCTTGCAGAGATTTGACGAGGCTGGCCGGGCATTTCGATGACATCACGCAGCTTCCTGAAATCGTAAAGATAAGTGCTTTCAGCTTCTTTTAGTGGCGCATCGGATGCGTTATACACTGAAGGAATGTTTTGCAACAACCGCTCAGTTGTTATCAAAGTATTGCCACTAATATGTAGTTCCCTAACAGTCACAAGTGCACTCGTATCTTCCGGGAAAACCAATTGTGCAATTACCTCGGGGGAGATTTCCACAGCCATTTTCTTTACTTTAATCTTCTCCTGCTCCTTTGCCTTCTCCTCAAGCTTCAATTCTTCTTCAATCTTAGTAGGTTCAACAACAGTCTCAGCCCATGTACTTCCAGTTGCAATACAAAACAAAACACATAAAACAAAACAGCACATCACCCTTGTCATGTTTGTCGCTCTACCCATAATTAGTCTCCTTAGATAGTCCCTGATTACATGCCCTTTAAACGAAAATTAACTCTTCCTGCCTCCAATTGATTATATTGGAGATAGGGCATTATATAGGGCTATCATAGCCCGCGACAAACATTTATTATAAAAAATTGACCTTTTAAATTTGCAGTTTAACCGCAGCATAAATTAGAAAAACTTGACAATTCCTCCACCGTTTTTGGAATACCTGAAATTTGGTCATATTTTAGCAGATTTTTACGGTGAAAGTCAAGGAAAATACCCTATGTTGCCCAACTTGTCCATATCTCCGACCGCCAAGGCCCATCCTTTGCATTTCACGACCCTGAAAAAACGAAATTCTTTCTTGGTACTAAGAAAAATGCTCAGCAAGTCCAGCATTTTTCATCCGTCGTTTCACGGATACGCGTTCAGCGACTCAATAATTCAAATGGTGAAGGTCCTAAAAAAATGCTGGTTTGGATTCGTAACCTCTTTTTTCAATCATTGGAAAATTTTATGCTGCGATAAAATAAAGCTTATAAATACGATAAGGCTGTTTAAACTCATCTGCTTGGACCCGGATGACGCATAATTTCTTCCACCTAAAGCTAATTTAGAGGACTTTGAGAAGGTGGAGACCTGCGTTTGGCCAATCCTGCAGAGGAACACCACACTGCACAGACTCAATGTCAAAAGCCCGGCTTAATCCAAAAATGACAAAAACCGAGTTTTTTTTACGCTTGCCGATATATCTCAATTTGAAGCATAATTTTTTTTACTTGAGTCTTTTTTTTATATCAAAATTAATTTTTCCGGTGATTAAAAAGTCCGCTGAGAGTCAATGACCGCCAACTTGCCGGTAGCAACTGACACATTTCGGACACGAAAAAACGGAAGAGAAATAGTGCCTGTAATATAGAATATTAGGGCGACCGTTCTTATGCTCACAAATGCTGCCTTCAACATAAAACTTGATTAAAGGTTGACCTTCCGGCCGTTGCTTCTAAACTTAGTAGATAGAATCATATTTTTTACGTAAAGTAGTTAGAGCAAAATTATTGAAGAAATAACCACAATATTGGAAAGTAGTATTTACTTGTATGGAAGTACATATACCAACCAGAACAGAGGCATTTGACCTGCTTATAATAAGGATGAGAGCTTAAACAAACATGCCCTCGCGGTCTAAGCTGTAATACGTTACTTTTTACTGATACTATTATGGGGATGAGAAAGGTAGCAGCCCAAATTGGATTGAAGGGTGATAAGTCCAATGCGTAGGTCATTTTGGATATTAGTTTTTGCGATAGCGATAGTAACTGTACTGCGTGCAACAATCATTCCGGAAGATTCCAATCATAAAGTGAGGCCGAAAATGCAAAAAACCAAACGGGACAGTCCAATTCCCGATGAGAATAATATCAACATTGCAGTTATATACGATAATAATCCTTATAAAGAGGATATAAGCACTTCCTGGGGTTTCTCCTGTGTTGTAACCGGGACAGAGGAAACCATTCTTTTTGATACGGGAGGTAACGGCGTATTGCTGCTTGAGAATATGTTAAAAATGGGAATTGACGCTAACGGTATTGAAAGTGTTGTGCTTTCCCATATACATAATGACCATACTGGTGGGCTGGAGGTGTTTCTTAAAAAGAATCCCAAAGTGTGTGTCTACCTGCTCAAGTCGTTTCCAAAAAGATTCAAACAAATGGTCGAATCTTACAAGGCTAAAATTGTTGAAGTAGAAAAGCACACAAAAATTTGTGAAAATGTTTATTCTACAGGACAATTAGGGACATTGATAAAAGAGCAGGGACTAATTATACGAACAGAGAAGGGCTTGATAGTAATTACAGGTTGTGCTCATCCCGGTATCGTAAAAATGGTGAGAACAGCGAAGGATTTATTTAATGAGCAGATTCTGTTGGTTATGGGCGGATTTCATCTGGGAGGGGTAAGCAAAAGAGAGGTTGAAAATATTATTACAGCCCTTGAAGATTTCAATGTAAAATACGTCGGGCCTTGCCACTGCACAGGTGATAAGGCAAGGACGCTTTTTGAAAAGCATTTTGGTGAAAAATATATAAACATTGGAGCCGGCAAGATCGTAGAAACGACAGATTTAGAATAAATTAGGTTATCCTAATATCAAACAAGTTTAGCAACGCAATTGAGCGGAGAGATTATCCAGCAGCTACCTGCGAAGACTATAAGGAGGGAATTAAGTTATGATTGCCAGGATTTTTTTGGGCATACTGATTGGCGGGTCAATCGGCGCTGTTCTCGGTTATTTCGGCAAGTGCTCCTCAGGCAGTTGTCCACTGACGGCAAATCCATACCGCGGCGCGGTCTATGGGGCGGTGATGGGGGCTTTAATTGTTTCGGTGTTTTCACAAACACTAAAAGAGGCAAAGGAAAGTTCCAACATTGTCCACATCAATAGCGAGAATGATTTCAAGGCGCGGGTGCTTGATGCGAATGGAGTTTGCCTTGTGGACCTGTTCTCTAACGGCTGTCCTCCCTGCAGGATTCTGGCTCCAACTATATCGTCACTTGCTGATAAGTATGCAGGAAGAGTCACCGTGTGCAAAGTAAATATTGACAAAGTTACAGCCGTAATAAAACGGTATGGAATTACTGCCGTCCCAACAGTTCTGATTATCAGGAACGGCAAAGAGGTAAACCGGCTGATAGGATTGCAATCTGAAACCGAGTATGTTGCACTCTTGGACGAGTTAGTCGGCAAAGACAGGAATTGATACGCAGAAAGTCTACGAACAGTTTTGAAAGCTAATTTGTTTTATACGAACGCAGATGGCTTTCAATTTCTTTTGCCAGTTGGTTCTGCCCTGAAGACCGAGCCAGCTCCAGGGCTTTTTTGCTGGTTTCTATTGCCCGGTGAATTTTACCTGCGGCAGCATAAGCCTCAGCTACAGTATCCAGTAAGGCAGGTTTCTTATATTGTGTGAGTTCACAGGCCTGTTTTGCAAATAAAAGTGCCTGTTCCGGGTCATAATATGCAGCCTCTTTATGTGTTGCAAGCATCCATGCCAGGTTATTACGCACGTCAGGTGAAGGTTTATGTTCGAGCTTTATTTTCAAAAGGTAATGTTCAATTGCCTTTTCGTCTTGAGCTAATTTTCTCAGTGCATTACCCATTCCGTAATGAGCATCCGCATTGCAAGGGTCGATTTGAAGGGCGGTGCTGTAATATGGAATCGCTTGTAGGGCTTTTCCAAGATTGGCCAGGTAATTACCTAATTCGATGTTTACGGCAACATTATTAGGATTCAGCTGAACAGCTTTGTGAAGGAGAACAACATCACAGCGGCTTATATATCTTCGGAGCAAAGAACTGGCTGCGATATTCTGCAGGTTCTGCTCACGGATTGCTTGAATCTGCAAAGAGGTTTCACCATTTATCTTTTCATTTAAAACAAGCTGGACCGGTTCGAGATAACGCCGTATTAAATCAGTTATGGTTTTCTCGAATCTTTGTTTGCTTCTTGCTGCAAGGTACTCCAACCGAGGTAAGTCATCGTAGTAAGAAGAGACTTGTGAGCTGAGTCTTGCGAGGCTTTCGGGGCCGCATAGAAAGCCTGCCAGAAATACCTTTTTTTGGTTGACCCAGTGTGCCGGTCCGCCCCAATAGGCAAACTGCAAATCCTTATTAATTGCTTCGTCGAAGTTCAGCATACGCAAACGTTCGGAGGAGAATCTTAACCGGTTATGGACAGAGCCTAACAGCAATAATTCAGAAGTGTTATACCATAGAACACTTTCAGGAAATACCTGAAGAAAGCTGCGAATGACAGAGCGAAACTCATCAGGCCCTATGAACGATATTGGAACAAACTGGCAGACAATGCCGTTATCATTGAGTTTGTTTCTGGCGTAGCGGTAGAAATCGACGGTGTAAAATGAAGCCAAACCAGGTCTGAAGGTCTGGCCGACCTCGATAGAAATGATATCATATTTGCTGTTTGTGTGCGCCAGGTAATTTCGGCCGTCCTCAATGATGAATCTGACCCGCTCATCATCCATCCAGGAAGATTCGAAATGTTTGCGGACGAGTTCGAACAGTTCACCTTCTATATCGACACAGTCCAGCCTTGTCATGTCGTAGAGCAGAAAACGGCTGGCAGTCTGCCCCACACCCATTCCAATGACGAGAATTTCTTTAGGATGCTGATGCAGAAGCATAGGCACGTGTGCAGCCAAAATTTGATGATTCTTGCGGTCTTTTCCCTGCCACATTCTGTCAATAGTAAGCTGAATGTCGTTGTTGCTCTCCCTGACTACGGCAAGATTCGAGTTTATTCCCTCCCGGAAATCAATCAGTTCATGACGGCCTGCCAGGAAATCAGCGGGTAGATGCGTTGCTGTTACATAGGGAATCGAGAGCCAAACGAAAAAGCTCAAAGCGGCTAAAATATACTTCAGGTATGACCTTAAAGAGCGTTCGAGCAGGAACCAGGAGATAAATCCGATGAATAAACTCAGCGCCGTGGTAAGTAGAAGGCTTTTCTGTAAGCCTATCTGAGGAAGTAAAATGAAGCCGACGGCCAACGAGCCTGTAATTGCTCCGAGCGTATTGACGGCAGTCATTTTGCCTACTCTAACGCCGGCTAACGAGGGCTTTACAACGACCATTCGAATCGCCAAAGGAAAAGATACGCCGGATAGAATTGCCGGGAGCAAAAGGATAAAAGCGAAAATACAGAGATGGGCCGAAAAATTTTTCGTATCGATAACCTTATACCACCATGCAGCAGGAAGCATTAGCAGGGCCAAGACACTTATCCCATTCAGCACGTGAACAGTACCGAAAATGAAGGCGCGTCGGCGAGTCTTATCTGTAAAGCCGGCGACAAGGATACTGCCCAGCACGATGCCGAAAAGAATGATTGCCAGGGTTAGGGTGTAAGTGTAAACGGTGTTGTGAATAATTAATGAAAAGTAGCGGGTCCAGAGGATTTCGTTGCCGAGGGCGACAAAGCCGGTAAGGAAAAATAGAACGAAGACCGCGATGACATCGCGCGTGGTACTGTAGTCGGACAGGGAGAAGAATTTTGAACGGGAGCGGGTTTTATCACGTTCAAAGCCGGGTTTATCGTTTGTAACGTATGACGAAACGGCGGTTATTTTCATTCGGCTGACGGTTAAACCTATAAGTATATTGACCAGCCCTCCAAGCCATATTGTTTTATTGACACCGATAAGTGGTATTAGATAAAAGCCGCAAACCAGACAGCCTATAGCCGCGCCAAGGGTATTCAGACCATATAATAGACCGACGGAGAGCGAGATTCTTTCCCTGCTCACAACATATTGACGGCAAAAAAGCGGCAGAGTAGCACCCATCAGAACAGTCGGCGGCAGTATCAGCAGTGTGATGATGAAAAGGCGTGCTAAAGAAAGCATGGTAAAATTGTGCATGATTGCTGGGTAAAACAATCCATAGAGCTTTTCAGCCCAGGAGAACATAGCCGGATTAGCCAAAGCAATAATACCCAGAGAGATTTCCAGCAAAGCGTAGGTTTTAAGCGGACGTGTGGTTTTTGAGGAATACAGGCCGAAAAGATAGCTTCCAAGCGCCAAGCCGGCAAAAAATACCGCAACGACCGTACTGAGCGCCAATGTGGTTGCCCCAAAGGCAAGGGATGCTTTTCTTATCCAGCAAATCTCATACACTAATCCTACGAACCCGGAAGCAAAAAAGCACACTATTGCGACAAGGTCTCTCATTGTCGGTACCAACGGCTCTGAATTGTTTCCGTTCTTTTTGAAAATTACAATACATCCAGGTTCAAAAAGTTTTTTGTGTATCGGGCTGCTATGCCCTCAGAGATATTTTTACACTTTTTATACACTTCCATAATCACCTTCTTGCCTGACCATATATTACTCTGGTTTTAATTAAACCGCCAAAATAAAAAGAAGGGGGATAGACTCGCCTTCTAAAACAAACACAAGTTTAAATTCCGTAAGAAGTATTATCTTTCCCGACTGTTGTTGAACACCGCTGTTCTCTTTGGCTTTGCATAAATTGTTCGAATTGGACTAAGACCGGCTTCGCTTAGGGGCCGGCAAGAAGTCCTTGCAAATCCACCCATTTTGCGGTTAGATACATTATGTTTGGCGATGATTGAATGGCCCCAATAGTAGATGGCTGGATTGCATTGATAGTCCGATTAGGACGCGAATTCGGAACTAATAACATTTTATTTGGAGAAAAGTTAAATGGAAGTCAGATATTTACCCGACCCTGCTCGTTTTTGCAGAATGACGACACAGGAAGTGCGTGAAAATTTTCTAATTGAGTCGTTATTTCAGACTGATTCAATCGAGATGGTCTATTCCGACGTGGACCGTGTAATTGTCGGCTCTGCGGTTCCCGCTGGCCGAAAATTGGCATTAACCTCAGCGGATGAGCTTCGGGCGGACTATTTTTGCCAGCGTCGTGAATTGGGGATTTTAAACATCGGCCAACCCGGAACAATTACTGTGGATGGTCAAAAATATGAAATGGCTAATTTAGATTGCCTCTACGTCGGCCTCGGTTCGAAGGAAATATCATTCACAAGCGATGATTCAGCCAATCCCGCTCGGTTTTATTTGCTCAGCTACCCGGCTCACAAGGAGTATCCCACGTCACATATTGAGCTTAAACAAGCCAGTCCCGTGCATCTGGGCTCAATGGAAGAGTCCAACAAGCGAACAATCTATAAATGCATTCATCCCGACGGCGTTAAAAGCTGTCAGTTGGTGATGGGATTTACCATCCTCGAGGCCGGCTGCGTCTGGAACACAATGCCGGCCCATACTCATGAACGCCGGACAGAGGTTTATATGTATTTTAATATGCCGGAAAAAGCCCGTGTATTCCACTTTATGGGACAACCTAAGGAAACCCGTCATATTGCTGTTGCTGATGGGCAGGCGATTATCTCACCCAGCTGGTCGATTCACTCCGGCGTGGGAACCTCGGCCTATACTTTCTGCTGGGGTATGGGGGGTGAAAATCAGGAATTTGGCGATATGGATAATTTAGCGGTTGAGGATATTCAGTAACGGAAGGACAG
>CAYZTY010000048.1:15829-17704 GCA_964481525.1 uncultured Pirellulales bacterium | reverse complement strand
ACGATAGCGTGCAAACAAGTCGAACGTAATGACGCACGGAGAATAAAATGCTCGGCCTTATAATGGCAACATTTACCACGCCCGAAACAATCAGCAACCATGCAAGGTCCTTTCTCTGGCTTCTGCCGCTGACCGCCGCAGTCGCGTCTGTTTACAAGGCGTTGAAACTGAGGGAAATTTCGGCAGAAAAATTTGTCAAGGAAACCGTGATTTTGATTGGAACTATTATTCTCTTTATGGTAGTGGTGGCAATCGTACTATACGTAATCGCTCACTTGCTTACTACATAATTTATCAGCCGCTCTACTCGGGTAAAACCTCTTCAAGCACCCCAAGTTCCTGCAGCGCATTTCGAGCCGCGTTTTGCTCCGCCTCCTTCTTGTTTGTCCCCCAGGCACTGGCAAAACGACTATTTTCTATAATCACCACCGACTCGAAGCATTTATTATGGTCCGGCCCCTTTTCGTCAAGCAGTTCGTAAACGGGAGTGGTATTGAACTGCTGCTGCGCATATTGCTGCAGCAGGGACTTGAAGTTCTCCTGGTGTTCTTTCGCGTCTGCCTTTTCAATTAACGGCCCGAAAACCATCAGAACAAACCTGCGCGCTTCTTCAATTCCGCCGTCAAGATACACCGCAGCGATAATCGCCTCCAGTGCCGCGGCGGCAAGAGAACCTTTCAAAGAGGGACTGTATGACATACCTTTGCCGACTCTCAGGTGCTTCTCAAAACCCAGTTTGCGAGCAAGCCGGGCACAGGTCCTGCGGGAAACAAGCATACTTTTTACCTTTGTCAGGTCCCCTTCAAGATACTCGGGAAACCGCTCAAAAAGCGTCTGGCAAATGACCAGCCCTAAAATCGTATCACCCAGGAATTCCAGCCGCTCGTTACTGGCAAGACGGTTCTCGGTCCCTGAGGCATGTGTAAGGGCCTGAGCAAGCAGGGAGCCGTCAGAGAAATGATAACCAATCAACTGCTCAATTTCCGGCAGATTCTCCTGATTCATACCACCTTACTCGACTTGCCCCGCCTGTCGGACAGGCGGGAATTGGAAAACCCGCGAGCAGATTACGAAAATCGCTATCGCAAGGCCCTCAAGACGGGCTCTCTAAAGCAACTTTCGTAATCCGCCCGGCAAAACGTTTATTTACACTCAAACACCATAAATCCAACGCGGCTTACGGCTAATTAACCATTTGTAAACTGGCTAAGGCTACAAACTGGTCATCGATAAAGTCAAATGCGTCCTCAAGACCCGTGACCAGAAAGACGCCCTTAGTCTGAGCCGTCAGACTACTGAGAACAAGGCGATGTCCCCTGTCATTCAACGTCTTACGGAGTTTCAACAGCTTGGCGATACTGGAAGAAGTAACTACCTCGATTTCTGCAAAATCGATAACCACATCACAGTCGCTTCTTTCCTCGGCAATCTCTATGACCGTCCGCAGCTCCTCGCTCATTTGCGGTTCCGGCGCCAGATTCACCAAAATTATGCTTTCCGACCAGTTCTCAATTCCCACTTCATTCCTCCTGATATATTCGGCCTTCAGTTGTTCTATCGGCACAGTCTTACCAGCAGTTGAGCACAATAGCCGAGCAAAGCCTAAAAGTCAATCCTCATATTTATCGGAATTTGTAATGTTCATTTAACAGTTCCGAACAGCTCCAAGGCTTCCTTCGGTCGCCTCGCAATCCAAGTCCTCTATTATCCGCCTTTTACCAAAATCCTTCCGCCCATTGAACAATTATATAAAAAAGCTTATAATGATTGTCTAAGACCACAATAAAGCCGAGTCTTTTTATGTCTTTATCGCCACAGGACAATGGAAAAATCAACGCCGCCGTCGCAACACTGAAAAAATGCAATAACATCCTG
>CAYZTY010000048.1:0-15819 GCA_964481525.1 uncultured Pirellulales bacterium | reverse complement strand
GTAGCGTTTCCCGCCCCTGTATGCAGCAGATAGGCATATCCGCTGATTCCGGCCTTCCTACTTACCGCGGCATCGGGGGTTTGTACAACGACAAAAGCACCGACGAAGGTGTTCCGATCGAAGTTGCTATCTCCGGTCAAATGATGCAAACCAATCCTGCACTGGTCTGGAAGTACATTTATCAAATCGAGTCAGCCTGTCGGGGCGCCAAATTCAATCGCGGCCACGAGGTCATCGCTGAAATGGAAAAAACTTTCGACCGGATGTGGACCCAGACAAAAAAAATAGATGGTTTTCATCGCGACGCCGGCTCGAAAAACCTTATCGATATACACGGTGATATTCACCAGCTTATCTGTACGGGATGCAAACGGCGAAGCAGGATGAAGGATTTCAGCAATCTCAAAATTCCCCCTTATTGCCCGGACTGTGGCGCCTTGGTGCGACCGGAGGTCGTGCTCTTTGGAGAGTTACTACCGCACGAAAAATGTCAATTGCTGGCCGCTGAACTGCAGAAAGGCTTTGATATTATCTTCTCTGTCGGGACCACCAGCGTCTTTCCCTATATCGCCCAGCCTGTTCTTGAGGCTAAATACCGTCGAATACCCACGGTCGAGATTAATCCCGGCCAAACTCAAGTATCCAGCGTAGTCGACATCAAAATCTCCGCCGGAGCTGCAGAGTCTCTCGACGCGATATGGAAAAAGTTATAAACTCAAACATTATGTAATAAACAGAGAGCCGGCAGACTCGCACACTCGGGACTTTTGGCGGTAAAAACAAAAGAAAAAGCTCGGCAGAATTTGTAAGCTACAGACCTAATCTCGCGGCTTCCTTCTCGAGGCCGTATCGCTTCATCTTCTTGTAAAGTGTGGTGCGATTTATCTGCAGCGTCTTCGCGGTCCCCTGACGGTTCCAGCCGTTCGCCTCGAGGGCGGAACGAATAATTTTCTTCTCGGGCTCGACAAGCTCTTCTTTCAGACTCATCGGGGTATATGGTTTTTGCTTCTCAAATTTACTGGCTGAGACAAGATTGGCAGGCAAATCCTCGGCGGTGATGTATTTACCTTTGCTGAGCAGCACCGCTCTTTCAACTACATTTTCAAGCTCGCGGACATTACCCGGCCAGAAATAATGTTCGAGAAGACCAAACGCCTCCTGGCTGAAGCCGAGCTTTTCCCTGCCGTGCTGCATCGAGTATAACCGAAGGAAATGCTCAGCAAGAAGAGGTACATCGCCGACCCGCTCGCCCAGAGGGGGCAGGTCTATAGTTACCACGTTTATGCGATAGTATAAATCCTCCCTGAATCTTCCCTGCCTGACCTCTTCAGGCAGATTTGTGTTGGATGCAAGCAGCACACGGGTATCGACGGTAACCGTCTTATTACTGCCCACGGGCTCGAATTGTCTTTCCTGCAGGACGCGGAGTAATTTTACCTGAAGGGCGGGGGAAGAATTTGCCACCTCATCGAGAAAGATTGTCCCAACGTTTGCAGCGAGGAATTTTCCCTGCTTGTTGCTCAAGGCGCCTGTGAAGGAGCCCTTTATGTGCCCGAACAGCTCGCTTTCCAGAAGGGTCTCGGGCATAGCTCCACAGCTAACCTCAACGAAAGGCTTGTCTCTTCGGGATGAGCGATAATGTATCGCGCGCGCCAGGACGCTTTTACCTGTTCCGGATGGTCCTGTCATTAATATTGTTGTCTTGCTGTCGGCAACAGCCTCAATCAGGTCGAAAATCCGGGCCATTTTGAAATCGTGGCTGATTATGTTCTCAAGGCTGTATTTCTTCTCCAACTGCAGCCGGAGAGCCTGATTTTCATTCATAAGGATATGTTGTTTGACGGCTTTTTCGATAGCAAGGCGGAGCTCGTCGTCGATAATGGGTTTCGTCAGATAGTCGTATGCACCGAGCTTAATGGCTTCAACGGCACTTTCGATGCTGCCGTAGCCGGTTATAACGATTACCACCAGTTCAGGATAATTTTTTTTAACGGCCCGCAGCAGACTAAGGCCGCTGCCGTCGGGCATACTGATGTCGGTCACAACAACGGAAAAGACCTTTCTATGCAGTTGTACCATTGCTTCCTTAATCGTCTCGGCGCCGGTCGCTATGTAACCTTCGAGCCTTAGAAATTCGCACACCGAGTCGAGTATTATCCTGTCGTCGTCTACAACAAGTATATTATGCTTTTTCATAGCGAATTACCTATGGGCACAAGTTATCTTCTGAAGGTAACCGATTCTCTCGTATTCTCGGCCGTTAAAGGCAGCTGGACCGTGAATACACTGCCCCCCTCAAGATGATTCTGGGCCGTTATTTGGCCGTTGTATTTCTCAACAATATCCTTCGATATCGCCAGTCCCAAGCCTGTGCCTTTTCCTCGCTCCTTTGTGGTGAAGAAAGGCTCAAATATGGCCTGAGTGTTTTCTGGTGGGAAGCCCGGGCCGGTATCACGAAACATAACAACCAGAATATTGGGCTCGACGAGGTGTGTGGTAATGGACAATTGGCCGCCGGACGGCATTGCATCGACGGCGTTTTTAATAAGGTTGCAGAAGACCTGAAACAAATTACTGCTTCTGATTCGCGGAATTCCCGTGGCGTAATGACGCAGGACCTGAATATCGGCCGAGGTTATCCTCGAATCCATAGCCCGCAACGCATCTTCTATAATTTTATCGACGGGCATATATTCAAAGGCGGTATAAGAGCTTCTTGAAAACTCCAACAGTTCACTGACGATTTGAACCATTCTCATAATCCCCTTGCGGCACTGCTGAAGATAGCCGACGGGCTTTTCGAGCCCTTTTTGCTGGAGGATTCGCAGGGCCAGGTTTAGGTACCTTAATATGCCGTCCATCGGATTATTCAGTTCATGTGCTACGCGAGAGGCCAGTTTTCCGACCGCGGCCAGACGCTCGGCGCTGGCTAATTGCTTTTTGATGTTGACCCTCTCGGTGATATCTTCAATGATGATTGCCCCGCCGAGGTTCTCTTTGCTCTCGGCTTCTCTCAAAGGAGTGCAGGTGATATGAAGTAATTTCCTAATACCGCCTCGCTCGTAATCGACGTTGTCGAAACTACAGGTTGTGCCATCAGATATCGCGGATTTCAACTGTGCGGTCCAGTTCTGCCAGACCTGGGGGTCTGTTCCTTTGGCTAAGGACTCATCGATATACTGACATTCGCTAATGTCTATAAGCTCGACGAAGTTGCCGTTGGCTTGTATTATTTTCAGCTCCGTATCAAAAGCAGCAACACCTATGGGCAAGGATTGAATAATCGTCTCTCCGAGGTGTCGAAATTTCAACTGGTCCTCAGCAGGCCGCTTTTCGCTCTGCCTGGTTGCAGGTTCAAAAGCATCGCTGGAATCTATCCTGGGCTGATTTGTCATAACAAGGGAATTATAAATAACGGTACAATATTGTCAAGCACTCATGTTGCAGAAAAACAACATATTTCGTAATAACAATCGAAAAAACTGTAATTCAACGGGTTTAAGAACTAACACCTTGCCGGACAACAGGATAGGCATCTGCTTTTAAGCCCGATAAAATGCTTATTTCTCATAAGTAATCACAAATGTTGATTCGGGATAGATAGCCTGCGTTGAACTTAATCAACACTCGGCATCATTCTCGCAATGCTGATAAACGCCAAGATTATAGTTTGTCTGCTAATTCCAAGAGGGGCAAGTGCTTAAAAATTGTGAAGATAGGAGGTTGCCTCTGTGTAAAAGCTGGTACAGTTTTTGCACGCAAGCCGGTTAGAAGGTCAGGATTTAGTTAGTGAGTGAAGATTTATCGGGGCCTACAAACTACGGGCACGGAGGCAGAGTAGTAGTGGCATGGCGGAAAGACGCAAACATAGACGGCTTTCAATCAAGCTGAATATACTATGTTGGAAAGTGGGGATACCCGGGGAGGATTTCTTAAAGGGCTCCACGCTAAACGTAAGCACAGGGGGGCTGCTTTTTCAAACGACCAGCAGCGATTTAAAAAAGGGGGACTTACTGAACATCAAGGTGGATGTTCCGCCTACCTCAGGCCTTCTCGAACTGGGCGGGACTATATCGAGCTTCGGCAGAGTCTTAAGAAGCGGTGAGATTGGGGATACGGGGCTGGATGTGTCGGAGGAATATGGCGTGGCGTTGGAATTCTGCAAAAGCCCTAAATTTTCGCCCTAAGTCGCAATTCGGCACACACAGGTGAAGTTGAGCTGCCCTCGGTGTTGACAGCAACAAAGTACGTCATTAATATTCATTCCTATGGTTCGCCGCAGCATAATAACAGCCCTCAGCGGGATAATTCTTATTTTATATGGTTGTGGTAAGCAGTCCCGCAGCAAGCCGGTGTATGAGCAGGTGAAAATTTATGAGCTTGCTCCTTCGCCTTCGGTCACGTCTCAGCCGCAAATGCGAGGTCTTATAGAGCTGGACACTTATATCTTCGAGCTACCGACCACTAATTTCCCATTGCTGGAGGACCTGTGGAATACCAAGCTGTCTGACAGCATGCTGAGATACCGAAGCGCCGAGGCCTTCAAGGCCAGCGGTTTTGTCGCCGGTGTGGGCACAATGGAAACATGGAATGAGATTGGCCAGATATTACGCTCGGCCGAGAGCAGGAAAACGAGAACAGTAAGTTTGCTTCTCTCAGAGAATCAAAGCGATTATGTCCCGGTCGCCAGCATAGAAAGTGAAAGGACGGTCTTTTATGCCAGGGCCGATGGAAAAATAGCAGGGCTGAGTGTATCCAAAGGGATGGCCGCCTTTCATGTGAAGGCACAAGGCATTCCAGCAACCAGAGGAGCGTTTCGACTGAGTCTTCAGCCGGTTTTTCGCAAACCTTTGGCAAGCAGGATAAAACAACTGGCGGGAAAGAAAAACTATGAAGATACTACATTTGATTCGATTGGTTTTGAGATGCAAATGAGTCCTGGACAATTCGTATTGGTGGGTCCAGGAGAATATGGCACAGAGCAGATGAGCCTGAGTGGACTTTTTTTCAGGCATTCAAAGCCCCGCCCGCTTGTGCGAATCTACCTGATTCTTTGCCGCAACATAAACAAGTGAAACCAATATAAAAGTGCCGCGGCTTTTACAGTGAGCTTATGTCCAAGACACAGGTTATCCTGAGCCGGTGCCCCGACTATAGCCCGACCAGGCTGGCAGAGGCAATAGAAAGGCATTTGTCCCTGATGGGAGGGTTAGGCAAGTTTATCAGCCGGGGTGATAGTGTGTTGTTAAAGCCGAATTTCATTGCTCCGAAATCCCGGCGTCGGGCGGTGCAGACCGACCCCGAAATAATTGTGCAAATGGCCCGATTGCTGAAGGATTTTGGTGCGAAGCCCTTTGTGGGTGACTCGCCGGCGTGGGGGGATACGTTTTCCTGCGTGAAGGCACTTCGGCTGGAAGAACCTTTGAATAAAATGGGCGTAACGATAAAACAGCTTGACCGGCCGAGACGGTTAAAAATTCGCACGAACAGTCTAAGGATAGGGATAAGTTCAGTCGCCCTGGAGGCGGATAAGATTATAAATCTGCCGAAGTTCAAATCCCATCAGCAACTGGGCGCCACGTTTGCGGTAAAGAATATGTTCGGCTGCGTCAGCGGCAAACAAAAGGCATTCTGGCATTTTGCGAACGGGGGGCGCGAAGACCTTTTTTGCGAGTTTCTCATAGAGATATATAAAATACTCAGCCCGGCCTTTACCCTAATCGATGGTATTACAGCGATGGATGGAAGTGGTCCTATTCGTGGTCGGGCGCGTCCACTGGGCCTGCTTGTCAGCGGAGTCGAGCCTATCAGTTGTGAGGTCATCTGTGCAAAGCTTGTCGGCTGCAAACCGGAAGATATACCAATAGTCAGAACCGCTCGCAAAATCGGCTTCGGCTGCTCGGAAATCAACGACATCGAAGTACGAGGCGAGCGCCTCGATGACTGTTTGTGCAACGATTTCGCCTTTGACAAGCGCATTCCTATAAGGTTCTCGCTGCTGCACGTCTGTAAAAGCGTATGTAAGCAAATCGCACTGCTTGCCGTCTCGGCTTTTGGTCCTCGGCGGCGTCGGTGAAGGTTTTTACATTACGTTTCATCTACGCGACGCAGCCTATACTTCTCACCTCTTTGTCGTACCGGCCCTAACAATTTAGCCTAAATACACAGACTCACCGGCCTTTATTTCCGGAAGCCGGTTTTCCTTGCCAATTAGTTCCTCTCTGGTCAAAGCAAAACCCGGCGCAATCTCGATAACGGCGTCAATCGAGCCGTCGTCTTTTCGAGGTACGCTCAGTCCTGCCGATTCCAGCCAAGTCGCCGCTCTTGCCGTCATCATCCGCCGGGCTACCTCAATGCTTTTTTCTCCCGTGGCGTTCTTGACCGGTGCAAATTCCTCACTACGGACGGTCTGCAGTATGGCCGTCTTTCTCGCCAGAGGTAAAGCATCAAAAATAAATGTTTCCAGTTTCACGCCGTTCGGTTCCGATGGGTATATCCGCCGGCCTTGTCCGTCAATACAATCAATCTTCTTAACCGCCCGATGTAAAGGCAGGGCAAAATCCTCTAAGTTGAGACGCTCAATAAATTCCACATTTATAATATGGATTGCAATGCTGCCAAATTGGAAAACTAAAGAGCCGTCCGTATTTCTCCGTTCTGCCAGCTCGTCCGGCAAATCACTGTACTCGATAACATTCAGCTTGCCATCGACCATACAGAAATTACCCACCTTTTCCCCGGGGCCGGCTTTGTCGAGAGCCTTTGACGACATCTCAGAGCTTTCGGCCACATGCAGCCCAATAAAAAGCGGGTCGAAAATATTTACCAGCGGATTATCTACCTGAAAATAGCTTATGTATTCGACGCCATGCTTCCGCATATCCTCTATTGCGCCGCTTCCACAGAGTGCTTTTAAGCTGCCTCCGTGCCCGTCCGGCAGGCAAGCCAGCTCACCCTTATCCTTCAGAAGCACTCGACCTTCAAGGTCGAAACTTGGTAGTGTCCCCTGCTCAAACAGAAAGATGCTACTTTCGTCCAGCCCGTAATAATCGTTCTCATCAAAAATCTCCAATATCCGGGTATAATTAAGAGGACTGGCCATAATATACCAGTTCAATTTAACACCATATTTCCTGCTCGCTGCTGCAATCATCTCGGCAAAAAGCCGAAACAGCGTTTTGTCCTTAACAGGAGTTACCGGAAAATCACCCTTCGGTCCTTCAAATCCCAATCTGGTGCCCTGACCTCCTGCTACCACAAACGCCGCTACCTTGCCCCCGGATATCAGCGATTTACCTAGCGTGACAGCCTTGCTATATTTCTCCTCCTGCTCAGCACCGGCCGGACAAGCTGGATAACAGACAGGCGGCCTAAGGTCTGCCGGAATAGTACGCGGGCAGGGATTTCTCACATATTGGTCCACCCAAGTCTCTATCTTGGAGAAGTCTAAACGCTCAATTTGGCTCAATAATCTTATCCTGCCTGCTTCGTCCAAATCGTCCCAAAAAGCCAGAAGATGCCCCTGTCCGTGCTTTCTCAACAGTTCCGAGAGTCTTTTATGCCGCTGTTCTGTATCCATATCTCCAACTCTAACCCAAATTTACGTTGATATCAAAAAAAATCCGATAATTTCCCAGAAACTTCGCTAAAACTGCAAAAATTATCTTGACCATAACTCACCAATGCGGTATTATTTAAGTAGAATAATGGATTTAAAGGAAGGTGGGCATAAAAAGGCTATATATACTGCTGCCATCATAAGTAAATCCATTTCATAATTAGCCCGCCTTTAAAGTGAATGTCTGAGTTGCCCACAGTGTATAGTAGGTGTAAATACGTAAGCAAAACCTAAGCAACGAAAATAGGTTGCTGTCTGGGCAAAATATGGAACTATTAACCCAGAGATTCGCATTAGGCTTAGCTTTTCTTGTTTCTGGCCGGTAGGGCCGACAAGCTGCATTTATCGGCTAATAATTACTAATGCCCTGACAGCAACCGGTACTGCGAATCTCGAAAAGCTAAAGGAGAACAGAGATGAAAAAGAAAGCTTTTACATTGGTCGAGTTGCTTGTGGTCATCGCCATTATAGCGATGCTGCTGGCAATTCTAATGCCTGCCCTGTCCCGCGTCAGGCAACTGGCCTACCAAATGATTTGCGGGACAAACCAATCGGGTATTGGCAAGGCTATCGTGGTTTACAGCAGTGAGAACGAGGAAAAATATCCCGAATTCGGACCCGGCAGTGGGAAATTTACCTCGTGGTCTCCGACTATGCAGGACCCTTACGAATGGGGTGACCTTGATACCCTTACCGAGGTTCCTCCCGATGACGCTTTTACAACTGTTACCTCCAGCTTGTTTCTCTTAGTCAAGTACGCCGACGTTAATCCCTCACAGTTTATCTGCAATGCACACGGTGCGATAAAATTTGAAGTCAGTGATTATGCGGACGCCGTTCCTCCCCCCAACCCAGCGAACATAGATTTGACGGAGTGTTGGGATTTCGGTACCGCCCCAGCTAAGCACGTAAGCTTCGCCTACAACTACCCCTACGGCCAATACAGCCCCGATGGTTCAAGCCCCCCTGCTGTGCCTCTCCTGGCAGACATCAGCCCCTGGATGAAGGCTAACGCTGCAGGCCAAACCGATGATTTGTTTGTCGCCCCCAACTCAGATGAGGACGAAGCTCCGCAGCTGGTCGAATACTTTAACGAAGACGAGAAGTCCCATTTCGAGCTGGGTAACTCTCCTACTCACAACTTAGATGGACAGAACATCCTGTTCAATGACATGCACGTGAAATTTATGAAAACCCCAAATGTCGGGGTTGAGCAGGACAACATCTATACCCTCTGGGATGACACTCTGGAAGACGATGAAATGAGACAACAGGGAAAGCGGATTGATGACTTCATTTCCAACGAGGGTGGGGTTTGCGAAAAATGCCCAACGGATGAAGACGACGCTTTACTAGTTCAGTGGTAATCTCGCAAAATGTTGTTTGTTATTCAAAAGGGTCCGCTGGTTAACTTAACCAGCGGACCCTTTGTTTCTTCGCACGAAATCTCCTTCGAATCTTAAACTGCCTTATGCATATCCAATTCAAATTAGAATCCGGATTGTTTTTCCCGCCATCCTGTGTTAAACTGCGGCCCTGATATCTAATGGGAGACTATCTTGCCGGGAACACTGACTTACAAGATATTACAACAACACCTGCTGGACGGCCAAATAACCGCCGGTCAGCCGATAGGTCTGCACATCGACCAGACCCTCACCCAGGATGCTACCGGCACTACCGCCTTTCTGCTCTTCGAGTCAATGGGCCTGACTAAGGTCAGGACCGATTTGTCGCTCAGCTATGTCGACCACAATATCAGCCAGCTCGGTCCAGAGAACCACAACGACCACCTCTATTTGCAGTCCGTGGCCGCTAAAGCAGGCGTTTATCATTCTCGCCCCGGCAATGGTATCTGCCATCAAGTCCATCTCGAACGCTTTGCAAGACCCGGCACTACGCTGCTCGGAAGTGATTCACATACGCCTACCGCCGGGGCCATCGGCGCCTTAGCCATCGGTGCCGGCGGTGTGGACGTCGCCGCGGCTATGGCGGGGCAGGCATTCTATTTGGCCTGTCCGAAAGTCCTCGGTGTACGGCTGGCCGGCAAGCTGCGTCCCTGGGTGGCAGCCAAAGATGTTATACTAAAATTGCTCGGTATCCTTACGACAAAAGGCAACGTCGGCTGGGTGGTGGAGTATTTCGGACCGGCCCTCAAAACGCTTTCGGTACCACAACGTGCCACTATAACCAATATGGGCGCCGAACTCGGCCTGACAACAAGCATCTTCCCCAGCGACGAGCAGACCAGAAAATTCCTTGCCGCCCAAAAAAGAGAAAACCACTATAAACCCTTAACGGCCGACGAAGGTGTCGAATACGACCGCGTCATCGAGATAAATCTTTCCGAACTTGAGCCGATGGCCGCTTGTCCCTCTTCGCCTGACAACGTCAAAACCGTCCGCCAAATTGAAGGAACACCTGTGGCTCAAGTCGTCCTCGGCAGTTGCACAAACTCCAGCTTCACCGACCTTATGATGGCTGCAAGGGTATTGAAGGGCAGACGTATAAACAAAATGGTCGAGTTCGCCATAGCACCGGGCAGCAGACAGGTACTTCAAATGCTTGCAAAAAATGGCGCACTTGCCGAACTTATCGCTGCCGGCGTCAGAGTGCTCGAATCAGGCTGCGGGCCCTGTATCGGGCAGGGCTTCTCACCTGCCGACGATGTTGTCAGTCTGCGAACCTTTAACAGGAATTTCCCCGGCCGAAGCGGCACAAAAAACGACCGTGTGTATCTCGTCAGCCCCGAAGCGACCGTCGCCTCGGCACTGACCGGGAAAATCACCGACCCACGGGACCTGACGAAACTATTAGGCATCAAATTCCCCAAGGTCGGGCTGCCAAAGGAATTCCTTATCGATGATAGTATGATTGAGCCACCACTGAGTGAGGAAGCCACGTCCAAGGCACAGGTTCTGCGAGCCCCAACAATCGTCGTGCCGGAACCACCACAACCGCTGCCGGACAAACTGCACGGCAAGGTGCTGCTCAAGTGCGCTGATAAAATAACCACCGACCATATAACGCCGGCCGGGCCATACTTAAAATATCGCTCTAACATCCCTCGGTATGCCGAATACGTATTTAGTTGTTTTAATGAAGAGAACAAACCAACATTTGCCCAACGGGCCTTAAATTTGAAGGCTGAAGGCCTTGCCGGAATAGTCGTTGCCGGAGAAAGCTACGGCCAGGGTTCATCCCGCGAACACGCCGCCCTTTGTCCGATGTATCTCGGCGTAAGCCTCATCATCGCCAAGAGCATCGAGCGAATCCACAAGGCCAACCTGATTAACTTTTGTATCGTACCAATCGAATTCGCTGAGCCGGGCGATTATGAAAAAATCAATGCGGACGATGAGCTGCAAACCGAGAATCTCCTTGAAGCAATTGAAAATGCCGATGAGCTGAAAATCATCGACCGCACAGGCTCGTTCGAGTTTACCGGCAGACTGAACCTATCACCACGCGACAGAGAGATTCTGCTTTCCGCAGGACTTGTCAACTACATCCGCAAAAAGACAGGTAAAAAGTGACAAAGGCACAGAGGCACAAAGATAGGGAACAATATAAACAGGTGTAAATATGAAATCACAAGGGGAAATACTATTACCTTCAGAGGGTGAAACAGCAGCTATTACACTTAAACCAAAAACTGCAGCGTTGTGTTTCGACCGTGTTTGGGCGACTTCGAACGATGTAGCACCCCAGTCAATTAGATGTTGGGGAGGTACACAAACCGAGTTAAACGGAACAGGATTAGCAGCGGATTATAACATTCAAAGCAACCGGTCTCCTATTGTTGCAATCGTAGGCCCTGATGACAAAAAATTAGAAATGCTACGTGCTCAGTCAAACCTGGGACTTGCATCAGTATTCAGAAAAATCTCAATTAATTTTGCCGCTGAGCATAAAATCCCTTTGATTCCAGTTTTTGATTTCGTTAAACAAAGAAACAAAATATATAAAGAAGGTAACAGAGACGTAATTACCGCAACTCTAAACAATCTTGAAATTGTTGATGAAAAGCAATTAACATGGGAGCAGGTGATAGAATTTCGAAAAGATAAAGACAACCAAATGAAATACAAGCGTTTCCTGCACTGGCTTGACAAAGACATGATTGGAAGGTCACAGGATTTCATTGAAGATGAGATTACTATAAAGCTTGATGACTATGAGAGCGCGTTAAAGAAATATGAAATAAAAACCGTTCTTGGAACTATTGAGGAAAGCTTTGATGGCAAGTACATTTTGGGGGTATCAGGCACAAGCAGTTCTATAGCCCTTACAGGTCATCCTGTCCTGGGTGTTCTCATCGGAACAGGTCTGGTTATTGGTAAGATTGGCATTAAACTAATCCAGACCAAACTTGACTTCGATGATATTGAAAGAGGGACTAATTCTGAAATCTCCTGGGTATACGAAGCGAAGAAGGAGTTCGGCAAGTGATTAAGCAATCTGAAAAAACAAATCTGAAAAAAACACAGATAAAGACCTATAGAGACCTGGTCGTCTGGCAAAAGTCCATGATACTGGTTACGGAAGTGTATAAAACCACACGAAGTTTTCCCAGGGACGAAATCTATGGTTTGATTGGTCAAATGAGACGCTGTGCAGTGTCAATCCCAAGTAATATCGCAGAGGGTTATGGAAGGAATTCAAGCAATGACTATGTCAGGTTTCTACGTATGGCAATGGGTTCATTATATGAATTGCAAACACAATTCGACATATCATCAAGTCTTGGGTATATCACTGAGGATCACTACGGGAAATTATTTGAGTCGAGCAGAGAAGTTGAGCGGATGCTCAGCAGCTTAATAAGAAAATTGGAAAATAAAGGCAAAGACTAACTTTGTGCCTTTGCATCTATGGCACTTTGTGCCTGTAGGACCAAGCTGATAATGTCTGAAACAATAATAACAATTTTTGGGACCGGCAAAGCCGGGCCGGATGACCGGGTATATACAACAGCCTACCAGACCGGCAAACTACTGGCTCAGGCTGGTTTTGTCATCGCCAACGGCGGCTACAGCGGGACGATGACGGCCGCTGCAAAGGGCGCCTCCGAGGCGGGAGGCGAGGTTATCGGCGTCACCTGCTCGGCCTTCAAAAAGAGCACACCAAACGAGTATATTACCAGTGAAATTGTTACGCATACGCTGCAGGAAAGACTCGGTAAACTAATAGAGCTCGGTGCCGCGTACCTCGTCCTGCCGGGAGGAACAGGAACGCTGCTCGAATTGGCCAATGTGTGGGAGCTAAAAAACAAAGGCTTCCTTAATCGTCAAAAGCCACTTATAATCATAGGCGGTTTTTGGCGGCCTTTGCTCGAAATTATCGCCACCGACGAACCAAACGCCCTTGAATATGTACAGCAGGCCGATACACCGAGCGATGCCGTTCGCTTGCTTTGCAATATCATGAAAAGAAACAACAATGATAGCTAAAAAACGGATAATATTAATAATAGCTCTTCTTATCACCGCCAGCCAATCCGAGCTGTGCACAGCGGCCCTAAAGCATAAAGCCAAACTGCTGCAAGAGGGCTTTGTCGTGGCTGGCCTTGACGGCGAAATGGCCAAAGTGGGCGATAACGGTGAATGGTTCGTTAAATTAGACAAGACCATAGCCGACGATAAAGGGCAAATCAGGGCCGGTCAGTTGATTCAGCTCCTGCCGGCCAGCAGCCTAGAAAAAATTATCGCAGATGCGAAAAAGGATTCTCCCTCCGGCATCCGGCTTTGGGGCAGAGTAACGCGATACGGGAACAAAAACTTCATCTTTCCCACTTATTATCTACCTTTAACCGAAGCCCAACCGGAAAGAGCCACACCTTCAACGCCAGCCGAGCCAAACATAAACGAGCCCGGCGATACGATAATTCTGCCGGATGAGGTCCTGCAGAAGCTAAGACCAAAACGGCTTATCAGGCTTGCTCAGCTCAGGATGGGTCTCGAGTCGGAAGAAGATACAATTCTCGTCGAGAGAGCCGGTTTCATCATTAAGCCCGAGAACAGCCCTTACTACATATTCCAGTTGGATGCACTGGGACGCAATACGGACGATGTTTCCTTTCACTTACTTCCCTGTGAGGCCCTGGAGCGGGCGATTATCACCCAGGCCGGCGGAGTTATCCGCGCCCATTACAAAATCACCGGAATAATTACAAAATACAAAGGCCAACACTACCTGCTACCGCAGCGAGCAACGAGGATTTTCAGTCACGGCAACTTCGCAGGATAAAGGATAAACAATGCCCCCTGAACTCGACAAAATCCTGATTTCATATAAAGAGCCAAACTTCAACAAGAAGCTAATCGAACTCCGTTCAAAGGTATCCGAAGCAGCAACATTTAATCTTCGAAGCCAGGAAGGAGTAAAGGTAGCAAGCATTATTGAGGACGTTCGGGCACGTGGTGATGAAGCTGTTGCAGAATATACAGAAAAATTTGATGGTATTAAGCTGGCGCCCGAACAATTCAGGATTTCAGAAGGGGATTTGGAAAAAGCGCATAAACAAATTGACGAGAATTTCTTGAAATCGCTCCGTCAGGCAATTGAGAATGTAAGGAAGTATCAGCAAGAAATCTTCATCGGTGACAAAAACAATCATCCCGGAATAAAATACACACCAATAAAAAGAGTTGGCATTTGTGTGCCGGGCGCTTCGGCACCATTGCCATCTACTGTGATAATGACGGCAGTACCTGCGCAGGTAGCAGGCGTAAAGGAGATTGTTGTAGTGTCACCACCAAGATACAAGGGCAGTATTCATCCGGTGATTTTGGCAGTCTGCAAGGAGTTGGGGATTTACGAAGTCTATCGCATCGGCGGAGCGCAGGCAGTAGCTGCCTTGACCGTTGGAACCCGTAAAATTAAGAGGGTTGACAAAATTGTTGGGCCTGGTAATCAATGGGTTCAATCCGCAAAAAAAGAGGTTTTTGGGTCTGTGGGAATTGACTCAATAGCCGGGCCGAGTGAAATTTTGATAACTGCAAATGAAAAAGCAAATCCTGCCTGGGTGGCCGCCGATATGCTCAGCCAGGCGGAACATGCACCGGGCAGCGCACTTCTCTTCACGGATTCTCAGAGTCTTGCAGAGAATGTACTTGAAGAACTTAAGAAACAAGTAGAACAATTGGACCGCGCCAAGGAAACGGTCGAGTGTCTAAAGAAATATGGCGGGATAGCCGTGTTCAAGACCATAAATGATGTGGTTTATGAGGCCAATAATTTTGCGTCTGAGCACGTGCAGATTCAGTGTGGTGACGAAAGCAGAAAAATCGCCGAAAAAATTGAAAACGCCGGTGCGATATTTATCGGTGATTACAGCCCGGTGGCTGTCGGTGATTACTGGGCGGGGCCAAGCCATACATTGCCGACAGGTGGTAGTGCGAGGTTCTCAAGCGCGCTCACCAGTAATGACTTTATAAAGTCAACGAGTATTATCGAATACGACAGGAAAAAGTTGGCTGAAAGCGCTGAGGATATTATTCGTTTAGCCCAGGCAGAAGGCCTCGATGCTCACGCCAAAAGTGTAAAAATCCGGCAGGAGAAATAAGCTATTTCGGTCAAGCACCTGCCGAATTTTATTTTGTAGGTTCCGCAGATTTGTCTTCATCCACCTGGCCGGACGCAATGTCACCGGCGGCACTGTTGGTAAGCAGCCAGTCATATAGCTTTTTCGGCCTGGCGGGGTCAAACGCATGCCCTGCCCCTTTATACTCCTCAAATGTAACCTCCGCCCCACGTCCCCTATAATACGAGGCCGCTCTTTTGGCTGAAGCCAAATTCATGTCTTTTTCACCGGCGCCGATATAAATCGGCTTGCCACGCAGCACCTTTTTGTCGGCAGTGGTAGTTATTACATTCACGCTTCGGTATCGACCGGCAGCGAGAATAACAGCCCCGGCCCAGGCCCTTGCGCTGATCTCAAGCATAGCTGAGGTGTGCCAGCCGCCTTTGCTGCTGCCCGCGATAAAAAGTCGTTTCTCGTCAATTTTAAGATGTTCGCAGATGTATTCCTTGACTTCCAAAACGCTTCTGCGTTCACGCTTAAGATAGTTAATATACTGACCTTTGGTGCGTTTAGTCTTACCACGCAGGATATATTCCATTCCGACGACAATAAAACCCCTGCCGTTGGTTATTTGCTTGAACGGCCAGGTCGTCGGCTGACCGTTCAGTCCGTGATA
>CAYZTY010000047.1:0-18448 GCA_964481525.1 uncultured Pirellulales bacterium | reverse complement strand
CTCGGCATTGACCCCGGCTTACAAGTGTGCGGTTATGCCGTATTAGATAAAAACTTGCCCGACGGGGCGGGCCGGAGTGTAGAGAAACTCCTCGAGGCCGGCCTTGTCCGGACGGATTCCTCGGCGCCGATTGAGCTTCGACTTAACCAGGTTGCGAAGGATTTTCAGGCGTTAATAAAAAAATTCAGGCCGGGGCTGGTCGCGGTTGAAGAGTTATATTCCCATTATGCTCATCCGAGAACGGCGATATTGATGGGACACGCCAGAGGAGTTATACTGCAGGCCGCCGCGGCCGCGGAAATTGAGGTCAGGAATTTTTCAGCGACCCGTATAAAAAAGGCAATAACCGGTAACGGCAGGGCGTCAAAAATGCAGGTGCAAAAGGCCATAATGTCGCTGCTGGGTCTGCGAAAGCTGCCGACTCCCGCCGACGTCGCCGATGCAATTGCCGCGGCGCTCTGCTGCGCAAATGAAATTTAAGAAACAAAGTAATGCTGCTTCTTAAAAAGTTATTACTTTTTGTCATTCCCGCGAAAGCGGGAATCCAGGATTTTTATCTGGATTCTTTATCAACGGAATGATACCGGCGATATTTAATAGAAACGGCATTAACCAACATTCAAACAAAATGATACGAGTAACGAATAAATGATTGCCCAGATTCAGGGAAAACTAATTAAAATAGATACCGAAGCCGCACACGTGCAGGTAGGGCCGATTGTCTATGAGGTGATGCTGCCGGGTTACGGCGTAAACGCACTGGCCGGCAAAATCGGACAGGATGTTACGCTTTGCACGATGGAATATTACGAAGGAAATCCGGCCGGCGGCAATCTGGTGCCGAGAATGGTTGGTTTCTTAAGCCCCGGCGAGAAAGATTTCTTCGCGAAATTTATCAGCGTTAAAGGTATCGGCATAAGAAAGGCCCTGCGCTCGCTGAATATGCCTATTGGCACCATTGCGGAGGCCATCGAAAACGGCGATGAGAAGCTTTTGCTTTCACTACCTGAGGTCGGCAAGCGCCTGGCTCAGCAAATCATCGCCGAGCTGAAAGGCAAACTGCAAAGCTTTGCCCTCGGTGCGGTACCGGCCGCGGCACAGCCAAGATTCGAGCGCTTCCAGGCCGAAGCGCTCGAGATTTTGATTGCCTGGGGTGAAAGACGCTCTGAAGCGATTGATTTGATTAGCCTTGCATGCGAAAGACATCCGGAAATCAAATCCGCCGAGGAGCTTGTGCCTCTGGCATACAGAATCAAACAGGGAATCGAGGTCTGACAAACGAAAAGCTAAAAGCTGAAAACGGAAAGTTATAGCGTAAAAGTTAAAAGTTTTGACTTTGTAAGTTCTACATAATGGCCATAGACAGAGTAATAAATTCGGATTCGTTAAGCGCGCAGGAGGAAAGCTTCAATCTTTCTCTTCGGCCGCGTACTCTGGCTGAGTGCGTCGGCCAGGCCAGCGTCATCGAGAAGCTCAAAATCGCCATCACCGCTGCTCAGCAGAGGAACGAGCCGCTGGAGCACATAGTTTTTCACGGCCCGCCCGGTCTCGGCAAGACCACTTTGGCCAATGTCGTCGCCAACGAAATGACTGTTTCTCTCCGCGCGTCGTCCGGCCCGGCACTGACCAAGCAGGGCGACGTTATGGGCCTGCTGACTAATATGAACACCGGCGATATTCTCTTCATCGACGAAATTCATCGCCTCAGCACACCGGTCGAGGAATTCATCTACCCGGCAATGGAAGACTTCAGGGTCGATTTTACCGTTGATAGTGGCATCCACGCCAAGACTATTAATTTCCCATTGAAACGATTCACACTAATTGGCGCCACGACACGACTGGGCTTGTTAAGTCCGCCGCTTCGAAGCCGATTCGGAATGCTTTATCACCTCGATTTTTATTCGACCGAGGAGCTGACCCGAATCCTTGTTCGCTCCGCAAGGCTCCTGCAACTGCACTGTCACGACGGTACGCTTGAGCTGATTGCCGCGCGCTCACGCGGCACGCCGCGAGTAGCAAACAGATTATTGAAACGCGTCAGGGATTACGCCCAGGTCAAAGGCACCGGCAAACTCGAAATGAGTATTGTTGAAAATGCGCTTAAGATGGAGCAGATAGATTCGCTCGGCCTTGACGAGCTTGACAAGGCCTTTTTACGAACGCTCGCCGACGTTTACGACGGCGGGCCGGCCGGCATTGAAGCCATTGCCGCCACGTTAGGAGAAGAAAGGGACACCCTCGAGGACGTTGTCGAGCCATACCTGCTGCAGGTCGGCTTTGTCCGCCGAACAAAACGAGGCAGGGAAATCACCGCAAAAGCCTGCAAACATTTAGGCCTAAAGTATCACAAAAAGAAAGAAGGCCCCGACCAACCCAAACTTTTCGAGCAGGAGCAACGGTAAGTCACTGCGAGGCCGAGGACTGCGGCAATCTCATTCCACCAGCGACGAAATCCCCTTGACTTTCACACTCTTTTCTGCTATCCTGCCTACCCGAAAAACGGCTGTACCAGCAGCCAATGTTAACCTGTTACATAAAGGAGAATTAAGATGAAACGCAAAAATATGGAATTGCTTTATATTGCGATTGTCGTTTGTGCAATCGCCTGCGCCGTTACATACGCAGGAAAGTGCAAGCTAAGCAAGCCCTGCCCGTCACTCGCAGCCAAGGCTGCCATCGATGCCCTCTACCCCAACGCAGAGATTGAAGAGATGGATATGGGAAAAGAAAGCCTGAAAGTGTTCGAAGTTGAGTTGAAGCAAAACGGCCAGGAACTTGAGGTAATGCTTGCCTTGGACGGCATGCTTATGGAAGTGGAAACTGAAATGACTGCACAGGAACTCCCCGAGGCCGTTGCCAAAGCCATCGAAGCAGCCGCCGAAGGTGCGACCGTCAATGAGGTCAGCAAGGAAACTATTTATGCCGTCGTCAAGGTGGTAAAGCTCGACCAGCCGCAGACCACCTACGAAGCCGAGATGAACAAGGAAGGCGCAAAATGCGAAATCGAGCTTGCTGCTGACGGGACCATTTTGGAACAGTCGGAGTGGAAGACGTGCGAAAAGAATATCGCCCGAAAATCCAAGTGCAGCAAGACTGACTACGACCACCAGGATGATTAAAAATTAACAATTATCTGTTTATCATTCCGCACTTGCCTGTCCTGAGCTTGTCGAATGGGATGTGGAATACAAAAATAATTAACCCCCGCCTCTCTGGCGGGGGTTATCTTTTTAATGCGCTCGTACTGACTCCTGCTCGGATACTTTTTACGTAATACGCTTCACAGTTTATCCTGAGCCGGGTTGAAGGGCTTCACGTAATACGAATCCTTTGCGGCTACCTATGGCACAAGCTCCGGCAGCAACGTCCTGAGCTTGTCGAAGGGCTTGTCCTGTGAACTTGCCCTGTGGGCACTGAGTTTACCCTGAGCTTTTGAAGGACAACTTTCACAACTATTTTCTTTTTATGGCTTTGTGAGTTGCTGTTTAAAAAATTCCATTACAGCTGACAATTTTACATAACTCGGGCCGGGCAGCTCCACTGTCTGACCAACTGAGGGCACTTCAAATCGCTCGTATCTGAGCCAGTTCCAGTTAAACCAATAAAAACAAAATGCTTTATCCTCCAGCGGCCTTGCGAAAGTAAAAGATAATTCAGTCGGCCTTGCATTTTGGTCAACACTGACGATTTTTACAGCCATATCAGGAAGAGTAATTATATCAGATTGCCTGAATTCCTGATTGTGTGCCATAAAAAGGTCACTAAAGTTCTTAAATATATATGCCGGATGTATCGGACCGAGCCGGCCACATGAAAAAAAATCGCCGCTTTTGGATTTGATAACGAGTATCTTCTCATCGGTACGTTGTATCTTAAGCGGCCTTAACGCCGGCACAAGAGCTCTTATACTGCCCGGCAGCTCGAAACCTTTATACGCCCGTTCAAAAGGCAAATAAGCAACCGACAGGGTAAAAGGAGCGTTTATTATCACAAAGTGCTGGTCGGGCCGAACATTCTCGATAAGCTCTTTCGGCACACCACTGCCTGTCGGAAGCGCAGAGGCGGTCATTTTCTGGCTTATAATCTTGCCGAGTAAAGCGCCGGGCAAATGAGTTAACAGCAGGCCAATGCAAAAAATCCAGATAACTATGCGGCAGATTAAGTTCTTTGGCAAATATTCGGCTTTTTTAAAAACGTCGGCGATGAAAATCGCGATTAGTGCAAACCCGGGAACGGAAGCAAACAAAAGATTTCGCCCGCCGACGAAACAGGCACAGAAAGGAACCACAGCAAACACAGTTGCAAGAGCAAAGAATCCGGCCAACCTATTGTTTATAAGCAAGGGTAGCATCACTACTACCAGAAGTAAAAGAAACGCAATGCTGATAAATATAAATCCTGTTATCACTGATGGACTCATGCTGATAATTAAATCCGGAGATACAGGTGAAAAAACACCGAACAGCATTACCGGAAAACGCTCGAGCATAACCAGGATGAAACGAACAGGCTCGTTGACAGGGTCGATATAAAGTCCGATTCCTGAAACACCATAGCCCAGAGAGTTATATAACAGCCTCCATATTATTATAGTGCCAACGGCCGGTATAATAGTGACGGCGCGCCTGGCGAGCGAGCCTTTTTCGAGGGCGATGGCATACGCGAGTATGAACGCAAAGGTCGCAATACCTGCCTCGGCTGAAAACAAAGATAAGAGTAACAGTATCGGCGCTGCAACAGCCGCGGCCGGCGAGCCGCTTGTCCGCCAATGGTGATGACAAAGAGTGCAAAGCAAACCGAAGACAAGGGCAAGGAAGGAATTTCTGTGTGCGATTAACATAATGGGAAAGAAATTATTCTCATCTACCAAAAAAAATATCACAGCCAGCGCTGCAATCCAACCCGGACCAATCAGCCGTCTATACAGCACAGCTATGAGAAATATAACGCCTGAGAACCACAAAAGGTGGTGAATACGCATTAAACGGGCCGAATCAGGAAACAACCGATAGTCCACCCAGTGGGTAAAGCTGCTGAGTGGCCGCCACATTGCTGCTTTGACACTCTTTGGTGTCCACCAGGGCATCGTACCGTAATTCCAGCCTTCGGTGAGGATTTCCTCGTCGCCGCAGAAGGCAAATAAATCGAAAAGGGCGGTGGAAAGTTTACCCGGACTTCCTCGTTTTACACCCGTTTGATAAATTCCGTCCGGCAGGTGGTCGGCGTCAACCAGCATAGCTCGATGAATAAGGTCGTCCAGTATCAGCCCGTAGTTTATCGTGGGCAGAAATACCAAAAACGCGATTAGCGCAATAGCCAGAGGAAAGTACTTATGTTCCAGGATTTTCCTGATTGCCGGCACAAGTCTCCTGACCGATACTATTTTATTCTTTAGTGTGTTACCGGTTCAAAACATATCTTGCTGTCTTGGGCGGCCGGTGCAGAATCTCGGTAAAGTGATAAATCAGGGCATTTTCAATTTCACTCAGCGTTTTCTCATCTGCCCCGCTCATCAACTTCGAATCATTCAGGCAGGCAGCCACCTTGGGGCTAAGCTTCACCTTATCAACAAAACTGGCCTCACAATCCCGGCAGACAAGGCCATTGGCCGAGCTGCTGAAATAAACCTCTCTCCATTCGTTGCTGAAAATCCTTTTGCAGTTTGTGCAATGGTCCAGAACGGGAAAGGTTCCAACCTCTTGCAATAAATTCAGTTGAAACGGTACTAATCGAGCCAGCAGTCCCGCTTTGCTGGTCATCTGTTCGGAACTCACCGTGAGGTGTCCCGTGGACTGCAGGAATTGTTTAAAGCCCTCGTAAAGCTGCGGGTGCGGGTCCGAATCGATGGTTAGAGAACTCAGCAGCTCCGCCGCGAGGAACGCGCCGTTCAAGGCGAAAAGATTACTCCTTAGTCCGGCAAAGATATTTCTCTGCTCGAATTCGGTCAGGACACTTAGCTTCTGCCCCCTTGGCTCTGTAAAAACAATCGGGCCGCACGAAAACGTCTCAATCGGCCCGCCAAACGGCGACTTGGGCCGTTTCGAGCCCTTGGCGATGGCCCGGATTTTACCGGTTGCCCTGCCGAAAAAAGTTACTATCTGCGAGGTCTCGGAGTAATCAATCGTGCGTATACAGACAGCCTCATCTTTCTTCAGCATCTTTGTTCCTCCCCCGGACGCCTTACGGCGGGCTCAAATCCTTCGTCCCGGCGGTTTTCTCTATTTTGATGCGCTTTACCCGCCTCGACTCGGCGGACGAAATCACAAACTTCAGGTTATGGTAATCGAATGTCTCGCCGGTCTTCGGTATATAGCCCAAATGCGAAAAAACAAAACCGCCGAGAGTATCGTAGTCCTCATCCTCCGGCAGGGCGACGTCGAATTCTTCGTTGAAGTCGTCCACGTAAATTCTTGCATCGACCTCGACGGTTTTCTCGTCAATTCTTTTTATGCTTTTCGGCGGCAGCTCCTCATATTCGTCAACAATCTCGCCCACAAGCTCTTCGAGAATGTCCTCTATTGTAACAATCCCGGCCGTTCCGCCGTATTCGTCAAGCACGATTGCTATATGCTGCTTTTGATTCTGGAACTCGTGCAGCAGGGCCCGCAGGGGCTTTGTCTCCGGCACAAAATAGGCATCCCTCATTTTATCCCGCAATTTGAAATCTGAAGGGTTCTTGCCGATTTCTGTCAATAAATCCTTCGCATAAATCAGCCCGATTATATTGTCAATGTTCCGCTCATATACGGGGATGCGCGAGTGACCCGCGTCTTCGATAATTTTCAGCAAATCGGTCAGGTTCGTATCAGCACTGACCGCAATAATATCAGTCCGCGGCGTCATAATGTTATCTGCGGTCGTCTCGCTGAACTCCAGCACGTTCTCTATCATTTGTTGTTCCTCTTCATCGACGATGCCTTCCATCTTGTGCTGCTCAACAACGCTCAAAAACTCTTCCTCTTTTTCTTCCTGTTCTTCTTCTGCATTAGTTTCCGCAACTCCCGCTAATCGGCGAACAAGTCTGTCATACAGCCCGAAGAGAAAAAGTATCGGAAGGGTCGGATAAGAAAACGCTGTTAGTATCTTATATGTCTTTACCAAAAGCTTTTCCCCGCCGTATTTCGCCCAGGCGTGCGGAATCGAAAGAGAAAAAACCGAGAATATAGCCACTGCCGCAACAATGACTAATATGTAACCGCCAACACTCACCGCTCCATTGGTAGTTGCGGAATAAAGTGCAAGCAGCGAGACGATAAGGCCGATATTGGTGATAAGCCGATAGAGAGAGCAGCTCAGAATCAGCTTCTCAGCGTCGTCCACAAGTTTGTCGGTTAAATGCTCACAACCCTCGGCCTTGAACGCCTCCTGCAATTTTACCCGTGAGAATGTTCGAAGGGCTATAGAAGCCACCGAAAAAAAGAATGAGCCTGCCGTAAATAAAACTATCAGCAGCCACCACCAGCCAACGTCATCCATCTTGTTAATATCCTTTTAGAACCAGTGCCGGACAGGCGCAGAAATACTCATTTCTCCTCTGCTGACGGTTTTGTCCGGCTCTCATATATTATACCATAACCGAATTGCTGTAAAATCTCATCTTCCTGCCGGTGCATTTTTTCTGCTCTTACCCCATCTGAATCGTCAAACCCGAGATTGTGCAGCAGCCCGTGCACCACATAAAGAGCCAGCTCCCCCTCCGGCCCATGCCCCCGGACTTCACCTTCTCTTCGGGCTTTTTCGCCGTTGACTATCAGCTCAAAAACCTTTTCCGCCCGCCCTTCGTCCGACAAATCAAAACTGATAACGTCGGTGGCTGTATCCTTCTTTAGAAACCTCTTGTTGACTTTACGTATAGCCTCACCATCGAGTACCGCGATGCTCACCGTCGCACTATTCAGGCCGAACTTGCGGCAGATACTCTCGGTCATCCCCTTAAGACGCCCCCTGTCAAACTCGACATCCTTAAAATCTTCGGTAAGCTCGACAGTTATACCTTTTTTACTGGTTTGCATTCTAACTGGTTTTTTCGGGTTCAGGTTGTTTTTGCTCGGCCGTCTCTTCCGCGCCCGGATAAGCAATCCTGCCGTGATAGTGTGCCGCCATAGATTTCGACAAACTGGCCTCTATCTGGCTCAGTTCTCGCAAAGACAAATCACACTCATCGAACTGCCCGTCCTGCAGCCGCTTCAACGCCAGATTGTGTACTACCGTCTCTATCTTGGTTGGTGTCCTTTCGGGCAATGCTCGCACGGCCCCTTCCACGGCATCGGCCAACATAACAATCGCAGCCTCTTTAGTACGCGGCTTCGGCCCGGGATACCGAAACTCCGTTTCCAGTGGTGGGCCCTGTTTTTCATCTTGTTTCTTCTTCGCCTCGTTATAAAAATACTCGATTAAGGTCGTGCCGTGATGCGTATCTATAAACTGACGCAAAACCGCCGGCAGTCCGTATTCCTTGGCCATCTCAACGCCGTCCTTGACGTGCCCTACAATCACCAACTGGCTCATTGCCGGCGATAACTGCTCGTGTCGGCTGGCACCACCCATCTGATTCTCTATAAAATACGAGGGTTTGTTAATCTTGCCGATATCATGATAATAAGCCCCTACCCTGCACAATAGTCCGTTGGCGCCAATCGCTTCAGCCGCCGATTCGGCAATCGAACCGATAAGCAGGCTGTGACTGAACGTGCCCGGCGCCTCCATCGCAAGCTTTTTCAACAAAGGCTGGTTCGCGTCGCTGTAATCCAGAAGCGTCATACTTGTTGCAATACGAAATGCCCTCTCGATAAGCGGAAGCAGGGCCTGAATAACAACACCGACCGCGATAGTGACAGCCGCTGCACTGCCGGCGTTCAAAGAAATTACTCCGTGCGGCAGGCCCTGGATAAAGCCCATAGCCGCCGCCGTACAAAGAACCGCTATGGCTGCAATCGTGCTGACCTCAAGCAGTTTCATGCGCGTGCGGATATCTTTGAGTGAATAACAGCATGAGGTAACACCTGCCATCATCGTCAGGAAAAGCTCTATGTTCGCAAGCCGGCCGATGGCGAAGCAGGCCAAAATCGAATAAAACAGGCTCATACCCAGCGCAAAACGCTGGTTGTAGGAAATCGTCAGGATGATGGCGCTGGTTACTGCCGTGCCCGTCGCCAAATAAACCCATTCAGGGAAAAAAGAGCCCAGCTTCGTTATCACCAACAAAACTATATAAAGACCCGCCAGAGCCACACTGCGCGTATAATTGGTTATTATTCGCCTTTGATAGTGATAAATGTAAACCGCCGCGCCAAAGCAAACTAATATCACTATGGCGCCAATGGAAACAATCTCAATGTTACTCTTCCATCGCATCGTTGCGTAACTCGCATCTGTTGCCAAAATCACGATGCTTATCGCGATAAAAACCACGAGTATCAGACTGGAAACTATCGTACTGCCGGTCACAAGATGACTGATATGTTCATAACGCTCGGCCGATATGGTTTCACGTACCTGTTTTCGCCGCAGGCTTATCTTCTTTTTGATAAGTGCCATTTAACCACCTTTTACTCACGCTTCTTTGTGTTGTATGCCTCAACAATATCCTGAACCAGGCTATGTCGCACTATATCGTCCTGGGTTAATTCCACAAAACCGATACCTTTAATGCCTCGCAGCTTTTCAATCGCATCAACCATCCCGCTGCGCTGCTTGCTTTCGAGGTCTATCTGGGTTATATCGCCCGTGATAATCATCTTCGAGCCCCGTCCCATCCTCGTAAGGAACATTAACATCTGCGAAGGCAGAGTATTCTGCGCTTCGTCACAGATTATCATCGCTTCGTTCAGTGTCCGACCTCGCATAAACGCCAGCGGGATAATTTCAATAATGTCCATCTCCAGGAATTTTCGCATCTGCGAAAATTCCATCATATCCTCCAGGCTGTCAAAGAGGGGCCTTAAATACGGATTGACCTTCGCCTGCATATCTCCCGGCAGAAAGCCTAATCGCTCGCCCGCCTCCACCGCCGGCCGGGCGAGAACTATTTTACGAATCTGCTTTTTCTTCAGCATCGAGACCGCAACGGCCACCGCCAAATATGTCTTACCCGTACCTGCCGGTCCTGTACAAAAGGCAAGGTCGTTTTTCATCATCGTCTCGACATACTTCAACTGTCCCTTCGTGAAAGGCTCGATTATCTCCTTGCGCGCATAGACAACAATCGCTCGGCTTTCTCCCGGCTTAATGCCCGACTTTCGCTGAGCGGCAAGCTCCTCAATATCTTCACGCCGCAATTCTCCGCGCTCCGCTAATCGTCTTTGCATTCTCTCGATAAGCTCCGCCGCTCCATCCACCTTCTCTTTGGGCCCACGTATTAACAGGTTGCCGTCGCGGGCTGTAATCTGCACGTCGAAGTTTTCGCGAATGTGCCGCAGGTGCTTATCACCCGGACCAAATAACTCCGCTCGATTAGTGTCTGATTTCAATTGTATAGTAAACTGCAACGTCCGCTCCTACAGCGAGCTCGTTATCTTAAAAAATAGATACGCAAATGGGGCCGTCATCAGTGGTGAATCTACTATGTCAAGTATGCCGCCGAAGCCCGGAACTTTCTGCCCCGAATCTTTTTGCTCAGCATCACGTTTTATCATCGACTCTGCCAAGTCACCTAACTGGCCGAGAAAGGCAAACACCAGACCGAATAAAACCGCCGACCAGGCTTTCATTATACCACAACTCAATGCAAATATCGAGGCGACTGACACCGCAAACACCACCGCTCCAGCCATACCCTCCCAGGTCTTGCCGGGGCTTATCTTTGGCGAAAATTTGTGTCTGCCGAACAGGCTGCCCGCAGTGTAAGCCCCTATATCAGCAGACTTTACGACGAAAATAAACATTAATAACTCCCACATCCCGAACTCTATCCGCACCGCAAGAACCAGGCTGCTTAAAATCCCTATATAAAAAACCAAAAAACAATTAGCCCCGCAGTTGGCGATGACTCCCGCCGTGCCGTAAAAAACCGCTTGGTACAGGAAGAACGCCAGCACCGAGCCTGCCGCAACAAAAACCAGATACAACTCGAGCCGAATCGGTATAAGTTGCGGCCAATACCAGCTTGTTGCAAACAGTACTGAGCAGACAATCGTAACCGGAGAGAAACTCCGAAGGCCTACAATCGGCAGCAATCTTGTCAGCTCATGTCCCCCCGCCACCACCAACAGGCCCAGCAGCACGCACAATATCGTCCCCTGCACCCTGTGATTCGGGATAGAGGCACTTAGCGAGCCGTCCAGCCAGCCGTCAAGCAGGACAACTGCCGTGAAAAATATCGTCATCAGGGTTCCAAAAAATATTCTACGTTTGACCATATTCCTTACTGTCTGGCTTTGACGCTTCTCTTCGCCTGAACCTGTCTTGTCTCTGAGCTTTTTACATCGCTGACGCCGCCGAAACGCCTGCCTCTCTTGGCATATGCTAACATAGCTTTTTTTACTTCCGCCCTGCCGAAATCGGGCCACATTGTTTTGGTTACATAGAACTCGCTGTATGAAATCTGCCAGAGAAGAAAGTTGCTGACTCTCATTTCGTTCGAGGTCCGTATAAGCAAGTCCGGTTCAGGCAGCTGGGCCGTGTAAAGGTGCGCATTGATACATTCTTCGTTGATGTCTTTGAGTCTAAGCTTGCCTTTTTTGTATTTGCTCGAAATACTTTTCACGGCCTCGACAATTTCCGCCCTGCTGCCGTAATTCAAGGCAAGCGCCAGCACCATCCCCGTGTTATTTGTGGTCATCTTGACACTTTCGTGGAGTTCTTTTAGCACATTGGCTGGAAGGCTGCGCTGATGTCCCAGGTGAACCAGCCTGACATTCCTCCTCATCAACATCGGACGAATGTGAACCAGATATCGCTCGTAAAGGTTCATAAGAAAAACAACTTCGCTTTTCGGTCTCTTCCAGTTCTCCAGACTGAATGAATACAGAGTTAGGCATTCAATGCCCAGCTCCACAAAGTGACTGACTATTTTTTCAACGGTTTTGGCCCCCTGACGGTGGCCCTCGAACCGTGGAAGCCCCCTCTTTTGCGCCCACCGTCCGTTACCGTCCATTATTATGGCGATGTGACGGGGCAACTGGCTGCTCTCAAGGCCGAATTGCTCTGCTGTTCTCTGCCTTTTTTCTTCGAAACTCAGTTCCAATTTACTTTTATCCTGGTCGGTCTTCTATTTTGTTTTGTTGCAAAATCAGTCTTTGGTTATTACCTGGTCGCGCCTCGGCCCAACTCCTATCATACTGACAGGCTTTCCAATCAGCTTCTCAAGCAACAGAACATATCCTTGCGCGTTTTTTGGCAAAGCATCGAACTTCTGCACGTTGGTAATCTCTTCATCCCAACCTGGCACAGTCTCGCAGACGCACTCTGCACCCCAAAGCTCCTCTTCCTGTGACGGGAAAAATGTAATCTCTTTACCGTTGATTTTGTACACCCGGCAAACTTTTAATTCCTTCAGGCCGCTCAGCGTATCCAGGTGCATCAAGGCCAATTCATCTATGCCGCCAATAGTTGTGGAATACGACAATACCACCACATCGAACCAGCCGCAGCGCCTCGGCCGGCCCGTTGTCGTGCCGTATTCATGTCCTCGGTCTCGGATATATTGTCCGATCTCATTCTCAAGCTCGGTAGGAAAAGGCCCCGCCCCGACGCGCGTCGTATAAGCCTTGGCTACTCCAACGAACCTGTCCACTAATCGTGCCGGTACACCGCAGCCGGCGGGCATACCCAGTGAGCTTGAATTAGAGCTTGTTACAAATGGAAATGTCCCATGGTCCAAATCCAGCATAGCCCCCTGCGCGCCTTCGAATAAAATCCGTTTGCCTTTTGTAATCGATTCGTGCAGATACTGTGTCGTGTTGCTCAAGAAACCACCGAGCTTCTCTGCATATTTTTCACACTTTGAAAAAATCTGCCCGGCATCAATCGGCTGCGCATTGTAGAGGGCCCCGAAAACCTTGTTCTTATAGTCTACGATTCTGTTCAGTTTTTCCCGCAGCGTCTGCAGGTTACGAAAATCCGCCATTCTTACTGCGTAACTCCGGCCTACCTTGTCCGCATAGCAGGGTCCGATGCCGCGGATTGTAGTGCCCAGTTTCGCCTTACCCAGCGCCTCTTCACGAAGTCGGTCCTCGGCCTTATGATAGTCCAGTACCACGTGTGCACTTTCACTGATATGCACCCGGCCATTAACTGAAATGTTCTTTTTCGCAAGCATCCCTATCTCTTCCAGCAGCACCTCAGGGTCGACGACAACCC
Organism: uncultured Pirellulales bacterium; assembly: GCA_964481525.1. Taxonomy (GTDB): domain Bacteria; phylum Planctomycetota; class Phycisphaerae; order Sedimentisphaerales; family CAYZTY01; genus CAYZTY01. The sequence goes on along the minus strand of CAYZTY010000047.1, from coordinate 5,146 downwards.
CATTAGCGATAACGCACTCAGTCCCCGGCCTAATCACGCCACTGGGTAAAAGATGAAGTGCAAAGCTCGTATCATCGACAACCACTGTGTGACCTGCGTTTGCTCCTCCACTGTAGCGTACGACAATATCGCTCTGCTCGGCAAGAATATCCACTACCTTGCCTTTGCCCTCATCGCCCCACTGCAGCCCTACGACACACATATTCATCTGCCTCACTCACTTTCCATAACTAAAAATCACATTACAATCCGCACTGCTCGTCCTTCAAAAAGCCCGCGCAGCAATCCTGCCGCGCTCTTTACCAAATGAAGGATAATGCAACGTAAAAAAACTGATGGTTGACAACTTATCGCAACAAGCCGCTCTTAGCTGATTTTCGCAACCAGCTCATCCAGAATAGCTCCCAGGTTATCGTAGTCCCGTCCGCTGAGCCGACGTTTAACTTCCTTGTCGGCCTCATCCTTATATGTGATGACAAAATAGTCTTTCGATTCAAAGTATGTCTTATCTATTTTTTCAATGGCCTGGTACGTTATTTTTTCCTTGCCGTCTATAATGATACCGTCTGATTGGGCCACTACCTTTCTATTTTTCACTGCGCCGAGCCATATCGCAAAAATAACCGCCCCTCCCAAACAGAAAAACGGCGCCTTCTGATTGAATACCAACGTGCTGTTGGGCTTTCCTTCGTTAGTCGTATGCTTCTCCCGGAACCTCTCGCTAAAGTAACCGTCGTATGTACAATAAGCACCAAGGGCAAGCAGCAAAACTATGCCGATTTTGAAGTTCTGTTTTTTATATTTGCTGTAAGTGGCCTCTATTGCCATTTATTAGTCCTCCCTAAGTACCACGTCTTTTCCTCGTTTAACATTGTTTCAACCGGAACAGCTTTTTACTCGTCGCGACGAACATTCCTATTCTACTGCCTTTGGGCGATAGCGTTTGTCAAAGGCCTTATAATATTAGGCAGTATTTTGCTCACCATCAACTCTTCAGCCAGCTCACATTGTCTCTGAAAAGACTTCAAGGCGTCGAATTTTTCGTAAGGCTGAGGATACTGCCGTATCGTGAAATACACGCTTATCGGCTCATCGGCCGTATATCTTTCGCTGCGCACCTCATAGCAGCTCGTCTTGGACTCCACGCTTACCCTCGCCTGCGTCCTGCAGTCCTCCGATATCGCCATTAGAACCGTCGGCGAAAAACCTATCGCCTTGCTGTGGGGCAGGTCAAGCAGACATCCAAATACACTGGACTCAAACAGCGCCTCTGCAATAATCTCGTCATGGTTGCCGCAATATATAAAATCCATTCCAAATGTGACGTCCAGCGAATCAATGTCAAGGTGACTAACACCAAGCATATATGGTGCCAGTTCGATAACGAGCCGGTCTTGCTCATAGGCCTGCTCGAGGTCTGGGGGATTTACGAATCCGGAGCCTATTCTGTCAGCCTCCACCGTAATCCAGCGGTACAGGCCTCTTTCGCGGCTCTCCTCCAGACAATGCTGTCCTTGCTCGCGGCGGTAGAAGTTACCCATTGACGGAAATTGTTTCTGTATCCGTTCGAAAAAACCAAGTAGCGTATTCCGCTCGCTCGGAAGCTCAAGCTCGGTATTGATATACATATCCACACAAAAATCGTCGCATAGTGAGTTATAACTGCTCGACATAGTTTTTAAACACTCCGGAAAGGCACTGTTGTTTTGCTTCCATCTGCTTAATTAAGATTATTCTCCTTCGCCGGTATTTTCGCATAAACCCACATTGTTGGCAAGAGCTAAAACCACCCTAAAAAATGCACAAAGACAGTACCTTCTCGTCACGAATCCCTGCTCGCCTTAGAGCCTCAACTCCGCCAATATCGAGCCAATCGTCGAGAAGATTGTAAAAATAAATGCCCTCCAGACGCAATCTACCACGATTTTACCCAATCCATCCTGTCCGACTCCGCCCGCTATGGCGGGCCAATCCGGCACTGACGAAGGAAGGTAAACAAACTCAGATACTAAGTTAGATTCGGAAAAACATAAAAAACAGGCAAATTATGCTCGTTTTAAGGTGTTTTTGTGTTATTATGGGAGGAAAGGTCAATATGGCCGGATTTGGCGCAGTGATAGCAAGAAGGAAACGTTAATCCTTTGAGGAGGAGAAAGAAAATGAAGAAGTACACAATTCTCTTGCTGATAGTTGTTTTGTTAACAGGCATCTTGCAGGCTAACCAGGCTGATTTTGACACTAACGGCGTAGTCGATTCTATAGACCTTGCTATCTTTGTTGCAGCCTGGTGTAGTGACGATACCCCAACTGCGAACTGGAACCCGGCGTGTGATATATCCGACCCTGCTGATGGTGTCATTGATGGAAAGGACTTTTGCGTTCTGGCAGCTAACTGGTTATGGTGGGAACCTCCAGAGCCACCTGCCGGTATGGTTTTTGTGTATATAAATGACCCGGGAGTCGATGATAATGGAGATGGTACGCCAGATCATGAACCCTTTAATGGTGAGATGAGTAAATACGAAACAACGAACGCTCAGTATTGCCAGTTTCTTAATGACGCACTTGCTACGGGGGATATATTTGTTGATGGTAGTTTTGTCAGGGGAGACAATGGCTCAAATAGAGGAGCTGACTGGTTCTATCAGCAGTATTACTTCCTTGATGGTACGGGTGTTACTGCCAATGGAGCCACTAACGGTGGAGCGACAAGAATCAATTATGATGGTGACGTATTCACCGTTGACAGCGGTTTTGAAAATCATCCTGTAACACAGGTAATTTGGTGGGGTTCATCAGCCTTTTGCAACTATTATGGGTTTAGACTGCCTACCGAGTGGGAATGGCAGGCGGTAGCCGATTACGATGGCAGCTTCAACTATGGTTGTGGGACGAGTATAAATAACAGTATTGCTAACTATTATAATTCAACGCATCCGGATGGCACGACCATCGTTGGCAGTTTTGGTACTTATGGTTATGGAATGTGCGACATGACTGGTAATGTTTGGGAATGGACAGATAGCGTATGGGAACCAGGATGGGTCTCTCGCGTTCTCCGCGGTAGCAGTTGGTCCAGTGTCGCCTTCCCTGTCTCGTACCGGTATACCTACCCCTCAGGCTACGGTTTTAGCAGCATAGGATTTCGTGCGTGTCGTTGAGTATTTGCTTGCCAGGATTTTCTGTTACACTTTGCATCCGAGCAAAGTGGATTAACTTAAAGTGTCCTTCTCATACCGAAATCCCTGTTCCATGAAATCACTAAGAGAATTAACCACTTGATCCCTGTTCCAGTTGGGTCGGGATAACGTGTGTAATTGCTGAAAAAACTTAAATTTTTACCTCGGCCTAAGAAAACCTTAACTCCGCCAATATCGAGCCAATCGTCGAGAAAATTGCAAAAATGAGCATCCGCCAGACACCTTCTACCGCAATTTGACCAAAACCGCTCTGTCCGACTAAGTTTGCCCCTGCCGAAGAAAGGAAAAAGAACTCGGAGACTCAGTTAAACCCGGAAAAACATGAGAAACAGACATATTTTGCTTGTTTTAACGGTCTTTGTATGTTATTACTGAACGGAAAGTGAGATGTTCGTGTTTTTGACTATTGAATACGGAACTGTACCGAACTTTTAAGCGTTTCATCCAAAACCGCCAGTTTTGAGTTAGCACAATGTAGCTTGTGCCACAGGTAGCGGTGATTTTCTTTGTCGTTTGATTGCGTAGTCTTACCACTTCCATAAAGCCAAAGGGATTTATGCGGCGCTATTTGTGAGGAGGTAATGCCTATGAGACAAATCTTTTTCTGTACTGACGGTATTTCATTGCGGAAGAACAGCAATTTTTTGGAGGCAAAAAGCAATGAAAACAAGAGTATTAACGATGTTGTTGATGTGTGTGTCGCTGGTTTCGGCCGCCTCGGCCGCCTCCGTCAACAGGGTCTACTGGACGAAGTGGAGCGGAATCGAAGGAGTTTGTCGAGCCAATGCTGACGGCAGCGGGGTGGAGCAGATCGTCAATGCCACGCTTAATTCCTTGGACGGCCTGGCCATAGACCCAGTTGAGAACAAGCTATACGTCGGCACGAGCTACCATCTGCTGCGTTGTAACCTGGATGGCTCCGACCTGGAGACTGTAATCAGCGGCGGGGAGCCGTTTAATTTCTTCTGTTTGGAGATTGACGCCGCCAACCGCAAGATATATTGGAGCGACTGGATCCAAGGTGGCCCGCCGCCGGGAATGCGACGAGCAAACTTGGACGGGACATCAATAGAAACCCTCTTCGAGGGATCAGTTGTGAAAGACAAAGCAATTGACACTGAAGCGGGGAAACTGTACTGGAATTCCGATTCAATTTACAAAAGTAATTTGGACGGATCAAGTCGCGTTGAGATACTTGCGAACACATTCGGACAAGGTCAACTTGCCGGACTCGCCTTGGACGTGCAAAGTAACAAGATGTACTTTACGACCTGGGAGTGGGGCGGAATCTGGCGCGCCAATATGGACGGAACCAATGTGGAGTACTTGCTCGACGACAAAACGGCCGCCATTGCTCTGGACACCGATGGCGGGAAGCTCTACTGGACGTCATGGGCGTACAGTATGGACGAGATCAGGCGAGCGAACTTGGATGGCTCGGATGAGGAAGTCGTGTGTTCGATGGGCGGAAAAGGCAATGCCATTGCCCTGGAGATCGCTCCCAAACCTGCGACTGTTGTTGCCGTTGACATAAAACCCGGCAGTTGCCCGAATCCGCTTAATGTCAAGAGCAAAGGCGTCCTGCCGATAGCTATCTTGGGAACGGAAGACCTCGATGTAACTACAATCGACCCAATATCAATCCGCCTAACTGGCGTTGAGCCCCTCCGCAGCGGTTACGAAGATGTTGCTACGCCGGTATCGGACAGTAACGACTGCAACTGCACTACAGAAGGTCCTGATGGTTTCCTTGACCTTACACTTAAGTTCAAGACTCAGGATATTGTCGAAACTCTGGGTGAAGTAAATCATGACGATATATTAGAGTTGCAGCTTGACGGTGTGTTGTATGACCAGACGCCTATTGAGGGGGCCGATTGTGTTGTCATTCGCGGCAAACATAAGCCCTGTAACAAAGCGGATATTAACAAAGACGGCGTGGTTAA
>CAYZTY010000046.1:3676-18676 GCA_964481525.1 uncultured Pirellulales bacterium | reverse complement strand
ATTATCAAAAGTGGCTTAAGCACACGACAACCATCCAGAGCAGGATATTTAATCTGATATATCAAAGCCCATCTTATAAGAATGATAAGAATGGGGCTTTGAGACTGACCAGGTTGATTCTTAACGAATTTAGTTTTCCGTTGTCAAATGCCGCGGTCTGGGTCGAAGACAAAAATGGTAATGAAAGGGCAAGATTCCTTGAGTGTTTTGATTACGCCTATATTGACCCTTCAGATGTGGATTGGTATTCAATGGTGCTGCTTATACTCTTCCCCGATATTGAAAAAGAGCTCTGCCAGAGTTTCATCAACTCCATAAAAGCGGAAAATACCAAAAAACGTTATTATCATTTGCACGCGTGCTTTGTTGATTACAGAAAGCATTTCGAAGAACATCCCGAAGAATATAAGGGCAGGTCTCTGACCCAGATAAAAGATGCTGTTAAGGTTAAGGGTGCTGTATCGCACGATGTTGGCGCTTTGCCGAAAGGCCATGCCCTGCGCAATGTCAGCGATTATGCCTGGTACAATGATAACTATTGGGTCGACCTTTTCCCCAAGCTGGCCACAAGAGTGCTGCGTAATGTAAAATTCACGGGGAATACAGAATTTTTAAAAAAGAATTGGAAGACTCTCAAATATGGATTTGACTATTTAAAAGAGCTTGACCACGACGGAGACGGCATACCCGAGGGGAATCCCGGTGAAGTCAAAAATACTTTCGATAACTTGCCTCTTTTTGGTGTGGATGCCTACGATACGACTATTTTTATGGCTGGTTGTAAAGCAATGATTGAAATGGCTGATATGATGAAAGATACTTCCGCCGGGAAAGAATATGAAGAAAGTTTTGAAAAAGCCTCCGCGCAGTTCGAGAAATTATGGAGAAATGGGAAAAACAAGAAAGGTAAGAGACTACAGTATTATGTAACCTGCTATGATTCAAAAACGGGAAAAACAAATACAGATGTCTGGCTCAATCAATTAGATGCCTTATGGGCGATGCTCGCAATGGGAGAAGAACCTTTTATCTCTGATGAGAAAGCGAGAAAAGCCCTTAAGACAATTTATGATAATAACCGAACTCTGATGGGTTGGGCAATGTGCCGAACAGAAGATGGTGGCCAGGTAGAATCGGAACAGGGCCAGGACGTTTATACAACTTCCAATTATGTTTTTGCCCAGCTTCTCGATTATTATGGCATGGTTAAAGAGAGCAAAGAAGTATATAAGGCAATGGATAAGGTTATCTTCCAGCATGCAAATTCATTAATATCTCCGGATAACCTTCGGGCCGAATTGGAACTGGAGCCGGGAGAATCGCAGCCTGGCCCTCATTATATCGTAGCCGCTTATCCCAGGCCTGGCGCGGTGTTGACGCAGTTAGTAATACAATTTATTAAGCAGCAGCAAAAGAAAAAGAAGACTACAAAAATAGACTCTAAGGCATTGAACTCTTTTGTAACTAATTTACTTGTGTAATCTCAGCGTCGAAAGTTTTTACTTAATTCAGCTTTATGCTCGTCCATAAGCTCTATAAAAGTTTTAAACAAATAGCTCGAATCGTGTGGGCCGGGTGAAGCCTCAGGATGGTACTGGACGGAAAATGCAGCGAGTTTTTTGCATCGTATTCCTTCCGATGTGTTATCATTCAAATTTAAGTGTGTCAGCTCAATGTCTTTTCTTTTCAGTGAGTCTATCTCGACGCAAAAACCGTGGTTTTGACTTGTTATTTCGATTTTACCCGTTAGCAGGTTTTTAACCGGATGATTTGCACCGTGGTGACCAAATTTAAGCTTGTATGTTTTGCCGCCAAGTGCAAGTGCGAGGATTTGATGACCGAGGCAAATGCCAAAAATTGGTACTTTGCCGAGAAGATTTGTTACTGTTTTAATAGCATAGCTTATAGGTGCAGGATCGCCTGGGCCGTTGCTCAGGAATACGCCATCGGGCTTAAGGCTTAGAATTTCTTCGGCCGAGGTAGTGGCGGGGACCACTTTTACATCGCAGCTATGCGAGCAAAGCAATCTAAGAATATTGTGTTTTATGCCGTAATCGAAAGCTACGACCTTATACTTTTTTTTACATTTTTGCTCTATGTTATTTAGTACATCAATTGTACTATGATTCCAGTTGTAAGGTTTCTTTGTCGTTACATTTTTAACTATGTCCCTACCGACTAAACCTGGATATTTTTGTAGTTTTTTCTTGAGATTACTTACATTTAAATCTGTCGATGAGATAATTCCTTTCATTGCTCCTTCAGTGCGAATATGCTTTACAAGCTTTCTTGTATCTATTTCTTCAAGGCCGATGATGTTATTTTTTTTCAGATAATCACCAAGTGATGATTTACTTCGCCAGTTACTTGGGATTTTGCAATTTTCTTTTACTATAAAGCCGCTTGCGAAAACTTTTTTTGATTCGAGGTCCTGGCTGTTGGTGCCATAATTACCAATCAGTGGATATGTCATTGTTATTATCTGCTCATTGTAAGATGGGTCGGTAAGGATTTCCTGATAGCCGGTTATACTCGTATTAAACACAACTTCCCCGCACTTTTGGCCTTTGGCGCCAAAAGAAGTACCTTCAAAAATAGTGCCATCTTCAAGTAATAAAACGGCCTTCAATCTTAAAATCGCTCCTTGTTGTAATAATACTGAACAGGTTTTACGCCGATTTTTTTCTCCTTCATTGCTTTTATCGCCTCTACGACCGCCGCCGCCGCTCTTATGGTTGTCACGTATGGGATTTGTTTATCGAGGGCGGTTCTTCTTATTGAGAAAGAATCCCTGATGGATTGAGCGCCTGTTGTAGTATTTATAATAAGATTGATTTTGCCGTTTATTATCGAGTCGACGATATTCGGTCTGCCCTCGGTCATCTTAAGCACAAACTCTGATGGTATGTTGTTGTTTATGAATTCGAGGCAGGTCCCCTTTGTTGCAACAATCTTAAATCCCATTTCATACATTTGGCGTGCAAGTTTAACGGCTCTTTTCTTGTCAACTTCCTTTACACTGAACAGCACATTACCCGATGTCGGCAGGCTGTTTCCGGCTGCTATCTGAGATTTTGCAAAGGCAATGCCGAAATCATCTGATATACCCATAACCTCGCCGGTTGAGAGCATCTCCGGACCAAGAAGTGTATCTATACCGGGAAATTTAAGGAACGGGAACACGGCTTCTTTCACGGAAAAATGACCGGGCACAATTTCCCGTGTAAAGTTCAATTCATCCAGACTCATCCCCGTCATTACTTTTGTCGCAAGTTTAGCCAAAGGTACGCCGATTGATTTACTCACGAACGGAATGGTTCGCGATGCACGTGGATTAACTTCGAGTATGAATATCTCGTCATCTTTTACCGCAAACTGAATGTTTATAAGGCCTTTTACTTTTAATTCAATCGCCAAAAGCTTAGTCTGTTTTTTAATCTCATTAAGGACTTTTCTGCTCACTGAAACAGGAGGCAGCGAACAGGCACTGTCTCCTGAATGCACCCCTGCCTCTTCGATGTGCTCCATAATCCCGCCAATAACTACCCGCTTTCCATCGCTAATAGCGTCAACGTCCAGCTCTGTTGCATCATCAAGAAATTTATCTATCAAAATCGGATGCTCACCTGAAACTTCAAATGCGTTTTTAACGCTGGCTTTGAATGCCTTTTCGTCGTGGACGATTTCCATTGCCCGACCTCCCAGCACAAAAGAAGGCCGAATGAGCAAAGGGAATCCAAGTTTTCGAGCAATTCTCAAGGCTTGGTCAAAAGTTGTTGCGGTTCCGCTGTATGGCTGAGATAGTTTTAATTTTTTGACTAATTTGTTGAAGCGTTTTCGGTCCTCGGCGCAGGCAATACTGTCGGGTGATGTACCTATTATTTTCACGCCGGCGTTTTCCAGTGGTACAGCTAATTTAAGAGGGGTCTGTCCCCCGAATTGTACAATTACACCGTCGGGATTTTCCTTTTCTACGATTGACATAACGTCTTCGAATGTCAACGGCTCGAAGTATAGCTTGTCTGATGTATCATAATCGGTACTTACCGTTTCCGGATTACAGTTTACCATTATTGATTCTATGCCGATTTCCTTTAATGCAAAGGCGGCGTGTACACAGCAATAATCAAATTCAATTCCCTGGCCTATGCGATTTGGCCCTCCGCCAAGGATAACGATTTTTTTTCTACTGCTCGGATTGGCTTCGCATTCGTTTTCAAAAGTTGAGTAAAGATAGGGAGTATAAGCTTCAAACTCAGCCCCGCAGGTATCCACAGTTTTATAAACAGCATTCACTCCTATCTGCCGGCGATGTTTCCTGAATTCCTGCTCCGGCATTTTCAATTGAGTAGCGAGGTACTTGTCACTAAATCCGTATTTCTTGGCCTTACTTATTAAACCTGAGGTAAGCTTACCTGAAGTAGTTGACTTGATTTTTCTCTCTAACTTGACGATATCACTGATATTGTTTAGAAACCACGGGTCAATTTTCGTAAGGGCGAATATTTCATCAGTCGAAAGCTTTCTTTTAAAAGCCTCGGCTATATACCAGATTTTGTCCCAGCAGTTGGTTTTCAGCTTCTTCTTTAACTGAACTAATGTAAGCTGACCGTTGGTATATTTGTTATCGAGTGAATAGCGGTCTATCTCTAATGACCGTATGGCTTTTTGCAGCGCTTCCTTGAATGTTCTGCCGATGGCCATAGCTTCACCGACTGATTTCATCTGCACAGTAAGTTCGGGAGTGGTTCTGGGAAACTTTTCAAATGTAAAACGCGGCCACTTGACAACACAATAGTCAATGGTTGGCTCGAAACAGGCCGGTGTTTTTTGGGTAATGTCGTTGGGAATTTCGTCGAGGGTGTACCCGACTGCTAATAGAGAAGCAATCTTTGCAATGGGAAATCCTGTGGCTTTTGAAGCAAGGGCCGAGCTTCGCGAGACGCGTGGATTCATCTCTATGACGTACAGCTTGCCGTTGTCTGGATTAACTGCGAACTGTATATTCGACCCGCCGGTCTCGACACCAATAGCTCGTATTATCTTCAGTGCCGCATCACGCATCAGTTGATACTCTTTGTCGGTCAGGGTTTGTGCAGGAGCAACTGTGATGCTGTCTCCAGTATGGATGCCCATCGGGTCAAGATTTTCTATCGAGCATACAATAACAACGTTGTCTTTTCTGTCCCGCATCACCTCTAATTCATATTCTTTCCAACCAACAACAGACTCTTCCACCAGGACCTGATTTTTAGGACTCAGATTCAAACCCCAGTTGATGTGTTTTTTATATTCTTCCATATTGTAAGCGACATTGCCTCCGGTACCGCCCAGTGTGTACGACGGCCGGATAATGGCTGGAAAGCCGACATACTTGATAATTTCCTCAGCCTCCTGCCGTGAATGAGCATAGCCGCTGTTGGGAACATCCAGACCACAATTCTGAATTATCCGCTTGAATTTATCTCTTTCCTCGGCTCGTTTGATAGCCCTCAAATCAGCTCCCAACAGTCGGACATTATACTTTTTCAGTACCCCGCTTTCGGCCAGTTCCATCGCGGTGTTCAAACCTGTCTGCCCTCCCAGGGTTGGAAGCAGACTGTCGGGCCGCTCTTTCCGGATTATTTTTTCAACTATAACGGGCGTAATTGGCTCGATATAGGTTCTGTCAGCCATTTCAGGGTCGGTCATTATTGTGGCTGGATTGCTGTTAACGAGAATTACCTTAAAGCCTTCCTGCTTCAATACCTTACACGCCTGTGTGCCTGAATAATCAAACTCGCATCCTTGGCCTATAACAATAGGCCCGGAGCCTATAATCAAAATCTTTTTAATGTCTTTACGCTTTGGCATAAGCTTTCGCTAATAGTTCCTTTTTTTAAGCCATTGGTCAATAGCTATTGCAGCTTCACGTCCGCTGTTAATGGCCCGGACGACCAGTGAAGCTCCTTCAACGGTGTCACCGGCGGCAAATACAGCAGGCTGGCTCGTCTGGTAATTGTCCACTGCCACATTGCCTGATTCATCGAGTTTCAAATCTAATTTTTTTACAAGGCCGTTAAGTGATACATGAAGGAACCCCATAGCCAGAAGCACTAAATCAGCTTTAAGTGTGAATTCAGTTCCTGACAATTCCTTGAAGTTCCACTTTCCGTTCCGCTCTATCCATTCAACCTTACAGCAGTACAGTTTTTCAACATTTACTCCGATTCCTGTAAATCTCTTCGTGTATACAGACCATTGCCGTTGGCAGCCTTCCTGGTGAGAAGAAGAAGTTCTCATAATTCTTGGCCACATAGGCCATGGTGTATCCGGAGGCCTGCTTTGCGGTGGTTCTGGCAAGATCTCGAATTGATAAATTTCTTTGGCTCCCTGCCTTCGAGCCGTCCCAACACAGTCGCTGCCTGTATCACCACCGCCTATTACAACCACAATTTTGTCCTTTGCTGTAACAGCTGGGGATTCATCTACGGATTCGCCGGAGCGGATTTTGTTTTGAGCCTTCAGGTAATCCATAGCAAACATAATATTTTCATAGCCTCGACCCTGTATATTTAAATCTCGCGGCTGACCTGCACCCATAGTCAGGCAGATGCAATCGAACTTTTTTTTCAGATATCGAGTGGAAATATCCTCCCCGACATTGACGCCGGCCTGAAACTCCACGCCTTCGGCAACCAATTGCTTCAATCTGCGGTCAATGATGTCTTTGGAAAGCTTGAAATCCGGGATGCCGTATCGCAGCAAACCTCCTATCTGCTCATCCTTTTCAAAAACTGTCACCTGATGACCCGCATGAGCTAATTGTTGTGCAGCCGCCAAGCCGGCTGGTCCGGAACCTACCACTGCAATTTTAATGCCTGTTCTTTGTTTAGCTGGTAGTGGCTTTATCCATCCTTCCCGGAAGCCGCGTTCGACAATCTGAAACTCTATATGTCTTATCAATACGGGCTCATCACTGACAGAAAGTGTACATGCGGTCTCACATGGTGCCGGACACACCCGCCCGGTGATTTCAGGGAAGTTGTTAGTCGAGTGAAGCAGTTGGCAGGCTTGCTCCCATTTTCCTTTGTACACCAGTTCATTTAGCTCCGGTATCAAGTTTCGTAAGGGACAGCCGGCGCCATGACAGAATGGTATTCCGCAGTCCATGCATCTTGCCGTCTGCTGATATATCTGCTCCGGTGTAAGGGGTAGGTCCAGCTCGGCAAAATCTTGTATCCTTTCTTCGATTGGCCGATGCCCGACTTCCTGACGTTTATATTTTAAAAAACCTTTTACTTCGCCCATGAGAACACCTCTTCGGTTGCCGGAATTGTTTCAGTGTCTCGCTGCTGGGCGGCGCGCATCTTTTCCAGGGCTTTGCGGTAATCTATCGGGATAACCTTTACAAACCTGCCGACCATATCCGGCCATGCTTCCAGGATGTGCTGCGCGCGTGTGCTGTCGGTCCATTTTAGATGTTGTTCAATCAGGCCGTGCAGCAGCTCTTTGTCTTCTTTTTTCCAGACACTCTCCAGCTCGACCATATCGAGATTACACATCGTATCAAATAACTGTGCCTCATCGAGCACATAAGCAAGCCCGCCGCTCATGCCCGCGGCAAAATTGCATCCGGTCTTGCCGAGTACCACGACCAAACCACCTGTCATATACTCACAGCCATGGTCGCCAACGCCTTCTACGACCGCTGTTGCTCCACTATTTCGAACACAAAATCTTTCACCGGCCATTCCGTTGATAAAGGCCCGGCCCGACGTGGCACCATAAAGCACGGTGTTGCCGACAATAATATTCTCATGACTCATAAATGGTGAGCCTTGTGGTGTTTTAACAACGATCTGCCCGCCGGAAAGCCCCTTGCCTAAATAGTCGTTACTATCACCGACCAGCTTCAAAGTTACACCGTGAACCAAAAACGCCCCGAAGCTTTGTCCGGCAGAACCGTTCAATTCAATCTGCAATGTCTCATCAGGCAGACCTCCCCGGCCGTATTTATTGACTGTTTTATTGCTCAAAATTGCTCCTACGGTCCGGTCTGTATTGCGAATAGGCATCTCAATAACCGTATGTTCACCTTGCTCAATCGCTGGTTTGGCTTTTTCCAATAACTGCCAATCGAGGTGTTCATTGAGTTTGTTCGGCTGTGATTTCGTTAGCCTTATTGCTTTGCCGTCTTCGACGTCCATCTGATGAAAGATGGCGGAAAAATCCAATCCTTTCGCTTTCCAGTGGTCTATCGCAGCGGCGGTTTTAAGCTTGTCCACTCTGCCAACCATATCCTCAAACCTCTTGAAGCCGAGCCGAGCCATTATTTGGCGTATTTCTTCAGCCACGAAATACATAAGCCTTTCAACATATTCCGGTCTTCCTGCAAAGCGTTTACGTAACTCCGGCTCCTGGGTGCCGATTCCAAAGGGACAGGCTCCCTTATGACACTTGCGAAGTAGGGTGCAGCCAATCGCTACCAGAGCGGCCGTGCCGAAACCAAACCTTTCGGCTCCCAGCAGTGCTGCAATAACAACGTCTCTGCCGGTTTTGATTTGGCCGTCTACTTGTATACGAATCCGGTCTCGCAAGTTGTTCATTACCAGGGTCTGCTGGGTTTCAGCCAAACCGAGTTCCCAGGGACAACCTGTGTGCTTGATTGAAGAAAGCGGACTTGCGCCGGTTCCTCCGTCATGGCCGCTGATAAGAACTTCATCTGCATTGCCTTTGGCGACACCGGCAGCAATCGTACCGACTCCGACCTCGGCAACGAGCTTCACCGACACCTTTACTCCCGGATTGCTGCACTTAAGGTCATATATAAGCTGCGCCAGGTCCTCTATCGAATATATGTCATGGTGGGGAGGGGGCGATATCAGTGTTACTCCGGGCGTCGAGTGTCGAAGTTTGGCTATTTCTTCCGTAACTTTATGGCCGGGTAGCTGACCACCCTCACCCGGCTTTGCACCCTGAGCAATTTTTATCTGAAGTTCTTTTGCGTGAGCGAGATAATTTATAGTAACACCGAACCGTCCGCTGGCAACCTGCTTGATAGCGCAGTTTTTCGAATCACCATTCGGCTCAGTTTTGTAACGAGAAGAGTCTTCGCCGCCTTCGCCGGTGTTGCTCATCGCACCTATGCGATTCATTGCGATAGCCAGGCATTCGTGTGCCTCTTTGCTTATCGAACCGTGACTCATTGCACCGGTACAAAATCTTTTGACGATTTCACCCGCAGGTTCGACCTCTTCGAGCGGTATCGCTTCATTATCAACGAACTCAAAAAGTCCCCGCAGGGTGTAGAGTTTTTTGGATTGCCGATTTATTGCGCTTGAATAATCGTCGTAGGCTTTCTGGTCGCTATATTTGACCGCATGTTGTAGGCGTGCTACGGTCGTTGGGTTCCAAAGATGCCCTTCGCCGTTGTGTCTGAAATGGTATTCACCGCCAAAATCCAGCTCAAGCGCCCCGGAAGGGCGCTGCCCGGCCTCGCTGAGGCGAGTCGAGGCGGGCTGAAAAGCCGTATTATGTCGAGTCACCGCTTCCTGCGCAATCTCTGCCAGGCCGATTCCACCGATTCGAGAACTTGTGCCGGTAAAGTATTCGTCTATGAAAGAACGATTTAAACCGATAGCTTCGAACAATTGAGCGCCCGTGTAGCTTCTCAGTGTCGAGATTCCCATCTTGCTCATTGTTTTTAGAATACCTTTCTTGACGGCGGCAATATAGTTGTCCGCTATTTGAGAAGGCTCCATATCCGCCGGCAGTTCGCCTTCTCGATGAAGATAGTTAAGGGTTTCGAATGCCATATAGGGATTTATCGCGTTGGCGCCAAAACCGCATAAGAGACAAAAATGCATAACCTCTCGTGGTTCTGCGCTTTCAATAATCAGGCCGACTTCCCCCCGCAGGCCGCGATTAAGCAAACCGTGATGAACTGCGGCCGTTGCGAGAAGCGATGGTATCGGGGCCTTTGTTCGCGAAACTTCCCGGTCACTGATTATTATCAGTGAAGCGCCTTTCTTGATAGCTCCCTGGGCAGAATCAACCAATCCCGCTAAAGCCTCCCTTAAACTATGGGCGATATTGGGAGCATTGATATCAAAGACAGCCGGAATACTGACGGTTTTAAGGTCCTGTCTCTTTACCGTGCGCAACCGCTGAATATCTTCATTAGCCAAAATCGGATGAGGTAATTTAAGCTGACGACAATGCTCAGGTGTCTCCTCAAGAACGTTCAATTTTTTACCCACGAAATTCATCAGGCTCATCACCAATCCTTCGCGTAGAGGGTCAATGGCCGGATTGGTTACCTGGGCGAAAAGCTGTTTGAAATAATTAAATAAAAGCTTCGGTCTTTCAGAAAGCACTGCAAGGGGCGCATCATTTCCCATAGAACCTATCGGCTCCTGTGCGTTTAACGCCATCGGCAGTAGAATCATTTTCAGCTCTTCGCGGGTATAGCCGAACAGTCGTAGTCGTTGAGTTAATGTTTCGGGATTAGTTTGTACGAGCTTGGGCGCATCAAACAAACCGCGAAGCTCGATTTTGTTTTCATCCAGCCATCTTCGATAAGGTTTTTGGCGGGCAATTTTACTTTTTATTTCATTGTCGGAAATTATCCGACCCTCAATAGTATCGACAAGGAACATATGACCCGGCTGCAGACGCCCCTTTTGCCGGATTTTCTCAGGTGGGAATTGAACAACGCCGGCCTCACTTCCCATAATGACCAGGCCGTCAGTTGTTACAAGATAGCGGCAGGGTCTAAGGCCGTTTCGGTCGATTGTTCCGCCGACAATCCGGCCGTCGGTAAAGACCATCGCAGCAGGGCCGTCCCAGGGCTCCATTATCGATGCATGATATTCATAAAAGGCACGTTTATCCGTGCTGATATGGTAGCTCGGGCCGAACGCCTCGGGTATCATCATCATTATCGAATGAGGCAGGCTCCTGCCGGCACGAACAAGAAGCTCAAGGACACTGTCAAAACATGCAGAGTCGCTTGCTTCAGGGGTCAGAATTGGAAGCAGGTCGTTAATGTTGTCATCAAATACTTCGCTGGACATCTTCATCTGACGCGCCTGCATCCAATTTTGGTTGCCGCTGAGCGTATTTATCTCTCCATTATGAGCTATACAACGGAATGGCTGAGCGAGTTGCCAGTTCGGAAATGTATTAGTGCTGTATCGCTGATGCACTATAGCAAGGGAGGAGCTGATTCGCTCGTCCTTAAGGTCGGGATAATAAGCGAAAAGCTGCCACGCCATAAACATACCTTTGTAGCAAATGGTTCTGCAGGACAGCGAGGGCACATAGAAATCTTCACCCGCCCGGCCGAATTTCTTTCTGACAAGTTTTTCAGCTCGCTTGCGCGCCAAGTACAATATTCTTTCCAGTGATTCATTTTCAAATCCGGCGCCGTCCACGAAGAGCTGTTTTATAGTGGGTTCCGCCTGCAAAGCTATTTTGCCCAAACAATCGTTTGAGGTTGGTACATCTCGCCAGCCTAATACCTTCAGACCATAGTAAATAATAGAATCCTCCAGAATCTTATCGCATTTTGCACGAAGCTCATTATCCTGCGAGCCGAAAACCATTCCGGCCCCGTATTTGCACGCAGGTGGTAAAGAAACACCAAGTCGGCCGCACTCAGACTTAAAAAATTCGTGCGGGATTTGAAACAGGATACCGGCGCCATCACCTGTAACCTCATCAGCTCCAGCGGCTCCACGGTGATGCAGGTTGAGCAATATCTCCTTGCCGTACTCAACTATCGTGTGGTCGCGCTTGCCCGATATATTGACTACCGCACCGATACCACACGAGCCATGCTCATATCGCGGGTCATAAAGACCGAATTGTTTTGCATTTAACGCCATTTATCTAAAAAACTTTCTTAATTAAGAATCTCGGTTGTATCCTGTAGTATTATTGTATTAAACACTCACTTTCAGACAACAACAATAACACTAATTACATATTGTCATTAGTTAGAACTATGCGCATAACTACTCCTTCGGCCCGATAGCGTCTGAGCCGAGAAGGGTTCAGAACTAAAACAATATTTCAAAACTAATTTTACTTGTATCAACATCAACTGTCGTAATACAGATGAAACTCATAAGGATGCGGCCGAAGTGCCAGCGGCTTCAATTCCTCTTCGCGTTTCCATCTAATCCAGCCCTCGATTAGGTCGTCGGTAAACACGCCGGCGGCGGTCAAAAACTTATGGTCCTTTTCCAAAGCTTCGATTGCCTCGGCAAGTTCACCGGGAGTTTTTGGATATTTGTTCAATTCTTCCGGTGTCATGTCATAGATATCCCTGTCCAGCGGCTCACCCGGGTCAATTTTATTTTGTATACCGTCCAACGCCGCCATAAGCATTGCTGTCCACGCCAGGTAGCCGTTACAGGTTGGGTCCGGACAACGGAACTCAAGACGCTTTGCCTTTGGGTTGTCTGAATACATTGGAATGCGAACACCGGCAGAGCGGTTACGGGCACTCATAACAAGATTTACGGGTGCTTCAAAACCCGGCACTAAACGACGATACGAGTTGGTTGTTGGAGCGGCAAAGGCCAGAATTGCCGGCGCATGTTTGAGAATACCGCCGATTGAATACAAACCGATATCGCTCAGACCGGCATAGTGGCTGTTGGTATCGGCAAACAACGGCTTGCCGTTTTTCCACAGCGAAAAGTGAGTATGCATACCGCTGCCGTTGTCTTCAAAAACCGGCTTAGGCATAAAGGTTACTGTCTTTCCTTTACGTCTTGCCACATTCTTAATGATATACTTGTACCACATAAACTGGTCGGCCATCTTAACCAATTCTGCAAACTGCATATCAATCTCGGCCTGGCCTGCTGTTGCGACCTCGTGGTGATGAGCCTCAACTATAATGCCTACTTTTTGCATTTCAGCGACCATCTCACCTCGCAGGTCATGATATGTATCGGTTGGACTGACCGGGAAGTAGCCGCCCTTAAAACTTGGTTTGTACCCCAGGTTCGGCTCTTCGAAACGAGCTGTATTCCACGCGCCTTCCACGGAATCAATCTGATACATACCTGTATGTTGATTTTGTTCGTACCGGACCTCGTCAAAAATAAAGAACTCCGGTTCGGGCCCTATGAAGCAGGTATCGGCAATTCCTGTTTCTTTCAGATACGCAGCGCCTTTGCGGGCTACATGACGCGGGTCGCGGGTATAATCTTCTCTTGTCACCGGGTCAACGATGTTGGCTGTAATACTGACGGTCGGCTCTTTGAAAAAAGGGTCGAGTACAGCGGTATTAGGGACCGGCACAGCCAGCATATCCGATACATGGATTCCCTGCCAGCCGCGAATTGACGAGCCGTCAAATCCCACGCCGTCCACAAAAGTTGTCTCGTCCCAGGTCTCGAGAGGAAACGTACAGTGTTGCCATGTACCCAGGAGGTCGGTAAACTTTAAGTCAGCCATTTTCGCATTGTTTTTCTTTGCGAACTCAAAAAACTCTTTCGGAGTCATTATTGTGTTCCTTTCTAAAATTGGATTTACTTGTTTTAATCTCTCTAACCAATCGCTTTCTTACCTCTCTCACCGGTACGAATACGGATACACTCGGAAAGGTCTAAAACGAATATCTTGCCATCTCCGATTTTGCCTGTTTTTGCTCCTTTAATAATCGCATTTACGGTTTTTTCCACAAAGTCTTCGTTTACCGCTATCTCAAGCCTTACCTTCTTAAGCAGGTTCACCTCAAATTTTATACCACGGTAACTTTCTTCGTATCCGTGCTGCTCACCGCAGCCCATAGCATTTGTTACTGAAATTTTATAAACCTGGTCCTTGTACAGGGCTTGCTTTACATCTTTCAGCTTGTGTGGTTGAATATACGCTACTACAAGTTTCATATCTTATCCTTTTCTGAAAGCAATCTTACATAGTACTGAATATTTGAAAACCGCCGTACGCTTCCATACCATGCTCACCAATGTCCAATCCTCTTAGTTCTTCTTCCCGATTTATCCTAAGACCGACGGTAAGGTCAATCAGTTTGAAAACCAAACTCATGCTGACCACCACAAATGCTATCGTACTTACACTGCCGACTATCTGGATACCCAATTGCATGGGATTTCCACCATAGATAAAGCCGTTATTTGCCAGGCCCAACGATTCCTTACCAAAAATCCCGATGCAAAGCGTTCCCCATACCCCACATATTCCATGCACAGGAAACGCACCTACAGGGTCATCGATTTGCAGCTTATCAAGCAGTTCAACTCCTATTACAACCAAGTATCCTGCGATTGCACCGATTGCTAACGCTGCCCAGGGCTCAACATAAGCGCATGGTGCGGTAATTGCCACGAGCCCTGCCAAAGCACCGTTCATTGCCATTGACAAATCGGGCTTGCCGAATTTCTTCCAGACCGTTGCCATTGCAACAATACCGCCTAAAGCCGCTGCAAGATTTGTGTTTATTGCAACTCTGCCTATTAATGAACCGTCACCAACTGAAAGTGTTGAGCCTGCATTAAATCCGAACCAGCCGAACCATAGAATAAATACTCCCAGAGAAGCCAGGGGAATATTGTGGCCTGCGATAACATTGGGCTTGCCGTCGATTGCATATTTACCCTCTCGTGGTTTCAGGATGGATGTACCTACCAGGGCGGCAAATCCGCCTACTGTGTGCACGACCGTCGAGCCGGCGAAGTCGGCAAATCCCATATTGCTCAACCATCCACCTCCCCATATCCAGTGCCCCACAACCGGATAAATAAGGGCCGATATAAGAAACGAATAAATCAGATATGCCGGGAATCTCATACGTTCAGCCATCCCGCCGGCAACGATAGTCGCAGCAGCGCCACAAAATGCCGCTTGAAAGAGCCAGAATGCATACAAAGGAATACCGTTAGCAGTAGCCTCCAGACCGAATAGACACCATCCTTTCGTTCCTGTAAAACCATTGCCATCTCCGAAAGCGCCGTGAACGACGTGATCGCCACGATCCTG
>CAYZTY010000046.1:0-3666 GCA_964481525.1 uncultured Pirellulales bacterium | reverse complement strand
TGGCTCTGATAAATCCAGCTTCCACCATCCCAAACCCGGCCTGCATAAAAAAAACAAGAAAAGCTCCCAATAGTACCCATACAGTGTCCAGACCTTGGATTGCATCGTTTTGGGTAATTACCCCGCCAACATATATTTGCCCACCGGTATCTTTAGCAAAAGTAGCTGTTGTTCCAAACATCAAAAGAATTATGAAAAAAAGCATTGAGTACCTTTTCTTCATTTGCATTTCTCCTCTTTTTAACAACAATTCTTAATAGATACCTTTTTAGATGAGCAACTTATGTGCCAAGGCCGAAACGAAATTGTAAGTGCTTATTATGGCTGTGGTTATGCTTTATTCACAAAAATTGTAGGCCTTATTTGAGATTACAATATTGTAGCATTAAATGAAGTAGCAACAAAATTGTCGCTATTTATTGTATAGCACACACAAATGCAGTTTTATTGACAATTTTGATTCCTCAGCAACTATAATTATATAACTACTTGTATACAAAGGAGATACTGATGGTTATTTTCTTGACTTATAATCTTTATTAGAGGAAATATTTTTCTATGCCTTCAACAAATGTTACAATATTGTCGTATCGTAATTGAAAGGGACTTTTTGAAATGGTCAAAAAAACAACAATTCGGCAAAGGGATGTGGCTTATACAGGAAAACACTTGGAAGAGCTTGAAACACTGTATAAGGTCAGTCAAATACTGGCGGCTGGGGCAAGAAAAAAGAAAGCACTTGCTGAGATTCTGAATATCCTTGATAGAGAACTTGGTCTCCATAGGGGCACAATTACACTTCTGGTACCGGGTGGGAATGAAATCAGAATTGAAGCAACGCATGATCTTTCACAGGAACAAAGTCGCAAAATCACATATCGCGTTGGTGAAGGCGTAACAGGGAAAGTTATGCAAACAGGCAAGCCGATGATAATTCCCAAAGTTTCCCAGGAGCCTTTGTTCTTAAATCGATTTGAACGGTGGAATGTTACAAAGCAGGAGTTGAGTTTTATTTGTGTGGCGATTTCTATAGATAATGAAGTAATTGGGACAATTTCAGTTGACAGACCATTTGAAGAAACAGCACCGCTTAATGATGAAATGCGTATTCTGAGCATCATTGCAAGTATGATAGCAAATGACCTGAGAACTCGACGGGAAGCTGCGATCGAGAGACAAGCGCTCGAGGATGAGAACATCCGTTTGCGACAGGAGCTGGAAGACAGGTTCCGCCCTGAAAACATCATAGGAAATTCAAACGCTATGCGTGATGTATATCGGCAGATTCATCAGGTGGCAAGCAGTGATACTACAGTGCTTATACGTGGCGAATCGGGTACCGGTAAAGAATTGGTTGCGCACGCTATTCACTATTCCGGCTCAAGGTCAGAAGCTCCTTTTGTAAAAATAAATTGTGCTGCTATGAATGAAAATTTGCTTGAAAGCGAATTGTTCGGACACGAAAAAGGTGCTTTTACCGGCGCAATACAAACTCGAAAAGGCAGGCTTGAAGAAGCAGACAATGGCACCGTGTTCCTTGATGAGATAGGCGATTTCTCTTTTGCTACACAGGTAAAGCTTCTTAGAGTCCTTCAGGAGAGGGAATTCGAACGTGTGGGAAGTAATCGTACCATAAAGACAAATGCAAGAATTGTTGCAGCTACAAACCGGGATTTGGAAAAATGTGTTGACCAGGGTTCTTTCAGACAGGACCTTTACTATCGTATAAATGTGTTCCCTATATTCCTACCTCCGCTGCGTGAAAGAAAGGATGACATACTGCTGCTGGCCGATTTCTTTGTTGAGCGGTATTCCGGGAAAATGGGCAAAGACGTAAGACGCATCAGTACACCTGCGATTAATATGATGATGTCGTATCACTGGCCGGGTAATGTGCGTGAGCTTGAGAACTGTATAGAAAGGGCGGTGCTTTTGAGCAGTGACAAGGTTATTCACGGGCATCACTTACCACCGACACTCCAGACATCGGATGCATCGGGTACTATTGGAACGGGTACATTCAATGATAGAATAAATTTGTTTGAACGTGACCTGATTATTGATGCGCTTAAACGCTGCAATGGTAATCTGGCTGCGGCCGCCCGTGATTTGGGAACGACACCGAGGATTATACGATATAAAGTCAAAGAATTGGATATAGACTCTAAACGGTACTACAGAAAGAAAGACTGATTTATGGCAAAGTGGGCAAGCACAGGCCTTAAGGGCTTGGATGAAATAGTCTGCGACTTGAAAAAAGGGGACAATGTTGTATGGCAGGTCGACAGCGTAGAAGACTATCGCCGTTTTGTTACGCCGTATATAACGCAAGCGCTGCAGAATAAGCGTAACGTTATTTATATGCGTTTTGCGCAGCATAGACCTCTTATCGAAGAACAGCCGGATGTCAAGGTTTATAAGCTTGATGCAATGAGTGGCTTTGAGAATTTCTCCAAGCAGATTCATACTATTATATCCAATGAGGGCACCGAGACTTTTTATGTATTCGACTGTCTTTCTGACTTGTTGAGCGCGTGGGCAACCGATTTGATGATTGGCAACTTCTTTATGGTAACCTGCCCTTACCTTTTCGAGCTTGATACAATCGCTTACTTTGGCATATTACGCAATTATCATTCGTTCCAGACTATAGCCCGCATTCGCGAAACAACCCAGCTGTTAATAGATGTTTACAACTTTGATGGGAAATTCTATGTTCATCCCTTAAAAGTATGGAACCGCTACTCGCCTACAATGTTCCTGCCTCATTTCCAGCAGGGAGAAAACTTTACGCCCGTGATAAGCAGCGTTGATGCGGGCAAATTGTTTTCTCACATTTCCCAGAAAGGACTTAACGGCTCATCGCGAGTGCTGGATTACTGGGACCGTTTGTTTATGAAAGCAGACAGCTTAATGAACAGGCCTTCGGATTCCAGAGAGGTCAAAAATCTTGTTCAAGAGCTGTGCAGGGTAATGGTTGGGCGGGAGAAAAGAATCTCGCAGTTAGCTCAAGCCAACTTTTCACTCGGCGATTTGATAAATATCAAGAGTAGACTAATCGGCAGCGGCTTTATTGGCGGCAAGGCCGCGGGAATGCTGCTGGCTCAAAAAATTCTATCAACCGACGAGTCATTCGATTGGAGCCAATATCTGGAATCTCATGATTCCTTTTATGTCGGCTCGGACGTGTTTTACAGTTATATAGTTGAGAACGGCTGGTGGAAACTGCTTATGAGCCAGAAAACTAAAGATGGTTACTTTGCAGTGGCTCCTGAGCTGAAAGAAAACCTGCTTCAGGGCAAATTTCCTAATCAGGTACGCGAACGTTTTCAGGAGATTATAGAGTACTTCGGCCAGTCTCCAATCATTGTCCGCTCGAGCAGTTTACTGGAGGACTCGTTTGGCAACGCATTTGCCGGTAAATATGAAAGCCTGTTCCTCGTTAACCAGGGTGACCCCGGACAACGTTACTCTGAATTCGAAGAGGCCGTAAGAAGAGTTTACGCGAGTACTATGGATGAAGATGCACTTGCATATCGTTTGCAGCGAGGACTTGACCAGCAGGATGAGCAAATGGCTTTGCTTGTCCAAAGAGTTTCAGGCTCGTATAAGAACAGTTACTTTTTCCCTGACCTGGCCGGCGTGGGTGTCTCTTACAATACTTTT
>CAYZTY010000045.1:0-18912 GCA_964481525.1 uncultured Pirellulales bacterium | reverse complement strand
CATCTCTGGGAGTATGAACAGTATGTCAGGCTCGCACCGGCGGCACTTGCCGTTTTGAAGGCTCTTGGCGCTACCCAGGCCTGTCCTCCGTATGGAGTCCCTATGACCGAGCGAAGCCAAAGGGGCCTTGACCAGACTGTGCTCATTGCTCACGAGTTTATGGGAATGCCCACCGCGCTTGCCGCGATGCTGGAGCCCCAAAGCAACATTGCAACAGTTTTCTATGCGCACGAAGTCGCCACTATGCGGCGGCTGGTAGAACAGCAGCCCGGACATGACACGATGTTCTACAACGTTATGGACAAGGCCAGACGTGAAAAAGTTTACGTCGACGAGGTATTCGGCGTCCAGAGTTCCTACTTCAAACACGTTCTTGTGCAGGCCTCGAGACATTGTGATAATATTATCAGCGTCGCCGACCAGGTTGCTGATGAGCTGCGGTTCCTCGCTCCCGAATTTGAGTCGGCGAATATCGATATCGTGTATAATGGGATACCCGCCTACAAAATATCGCTCGACGAGAAGCTCGCTTCTAAGAAGAAGTTGCAGCAATATTGCCAGAACCTCCTGCGTTATACCCCCGATTATATTTTTACTCACGTTACCAGACTCGTACCGAGTAAGGGCCTGTGGCGCGACTTACGCGTTCTCGAACACCTCGAGACAGAGCTTGGAAACCGTGGTAAGACTGCGGTTATGTTTGTTCTTTCCACCGAGGTGAGCCGAAGACAAAGCACCGATATTTACCGGATGGAATCGGAGTACGGCTGGCCGGTTGCCCATCGCGAGGGGATGCCGGATATGTCCGGTGGTGAGGCTTATTTTTATACGGGCGTACAGCAGTTCAACGCGCAAAGTAAAAACATAAAAGTCATCTTCATAAACCAGTTCGGCTTCAACAGGATATATTGTGGCAGCAGAATACCCGATGATATGGAGTTTATGGACATCCGCAAGGGTACCGACCTCGAATTCGGGCAGAGCATTTATGAGCCGTTTGGTATCGCCCAGCTTGAGCCGCTCGGTTTTGGCGGTATATGTCTCATCAGTAATGTTTGCGGCTGCGTAGGCTTTATCAAAGACGTCGCGCCGGCTGGAGAGCTTAAAAATATCGTTATTGCCGACTACACTGAATTAGACGGCCGGGCCCCTGAAGATATCGAGGATATGCTGCAAATTGACGGCCAAAGGCGAGACCTGCTCGAGGCGAAGCTTAGCCGGAAACTCGCAGGGCAAATATGCGCCCGGCTGGCCGAAAATGAAACTCAGATGCGGCAACTGATTCAAAGCGGCTTCGAGCTTGCCACCCAGATGAGCTGGCAGAGAGTAGTTCAGGATTATCTGCTCGTGAGTCTGCGAAAGATGCTGGAAAGGCGGCAGTGCCGGTTTGAAGGGCTTCAACTGAGCTCAGCCGAATGTCCATATAAAAGAGCGTAGTAGTCCCGCTTCGGCAATCGCCTGATAAAAACTTATTGCCAAATCCGGAAAATATCCTACCTTAAACCTCGGAGTCCGACTCAAGTTACTTGACTGTTGTGGCAGAGCTGCTAAAATCTTTGGCTAAGTGAGCAAAGTATCTGAAAAACCCATAATTGGAATAATGGGTGGTGTGTGCGCCGGCAAAAGCACCGTCGCTGAGCAGTTTGCTAAAATGGGCTGTAAGGTAATCGATGCCGACAAAATTGCCCATAAACTGCTTGGTAAAGGCCCTGTGCGGGAAAAAATAGTCGCCTCTTTTAGCAAGGCCATTTTAGATTCGGCAGGGAAAATTGACCACAGGAAATTGGCCGGTGTTGTTTTTGCTGATGCCGAGAAACTATCTTTGCTTAACAAAATAATCCATCCCCCTATCCTGGACTATATCGAGCAGCTTATAAAGCAATATAGTCAGCAACCTGTCGTCAAGGCAATCGTCCTGGATGTACCGCTGTTGGCGGAAGTCGGGTGGAACAAACGGTGCGACAAACTCATTTTTGTGGAGTGCAAACAGCAATTAAGGGTGGAAAGGGCAGAAAAAGGGCGTATTTTCAGTGAAAATCAGCTAAAAATCCGAGAAAATTTTCAAATTTCTCTGGACAGGAAAGCAAAAATAGCAGATTATATAGTTAATAACAATTCTGACATCTCGGCGCTGACCAGACAAGTCGCTTGTGTTTTTTCCAGAATAACGACTAATGGGTAAGTTGACTTGTTGGAGGCCTTGAGGGTATTTGATTTTCAGTAGATATAAAAAGCTATCCGAAACAAACCCCAGAACTTCTGTAACATAATGTTACCGGTGAGGGCTAAGAATTAGTGTCCAGCAGATACAAGGAGCGAGTTATGGGTAGAAGTAATTCAAAGAACGACGAAGTAAGGACGACGAGAAGAAGGAGAAGTACAAGAAAGGCCAAGGCCCCCGAAGAGAAAAATCCAGCCGAACAAACGCAGGCGAAGCAAGAACCGCCTGACTCGACAACCGCGGTAATCGAGTCGGCTGAGCAGAACTCGGAGCTGGCAAGGCAAAAAGAAAGGATCAGTGAAGAAGAATCGATACACGCCAAATACGAACGGATTAAAAAAGGCAACCTGCATATAACCGACCTTCAAAACCTGACGGTAGCCGAGTTGCATAACATCGCCAAGAATGAAGGGCTGAAGGAATACACCGGCCTGAAAAAGCAGGACCTGATTTTCAAGATACTCAAAGAGCGTATCAGGCAGAACGGACTGATGTACGGCGAAGGCGTTCTGGAGGTCCTGCCGGACGGCTTCGGATTTCTCCGCAATACACGTTACAACTATCTGTCTTCACCCGATGACATTTACGTATCGCCCTCACAGATAAGACGTTTCGGTCTGCGAAGCGGCAACATCGTCTCGGGCCAGATTCGCCCGCCCAAGGACCTGGAGAAATATTTCGCTCTGCTCCGCGTCGAGGCAATTAATTTTGAAGACCCCGACAAACTCGCCGAGAAGGTCGTCTTTAGCGACCTGACTCCGCTGCATCCCGAGGAAAGGCTTATCCTTGAGACGACCTCGGAGGAACTCGGCACGCGAATAATTGATATGGTAACACCGATTGGCAAAGGCCAAAGAGGTTTGATAGTGGCTCCGCCGAGGACCGGCAAGACTATATTGCTTCAAAAAATCGCCAACGCCATCAGTACTAATTGTCCCGAAGTGAAGCTGATTGTACTGCTGATAGATGAGCGACCTGAAGAAGTTACCGAGATGGAAAGGAAAACGGCCGATGACGTGGAGGTCATAAGCAGCACCTTCGACGAACCGGCCGCGCGACACTGCCAGGTTTCGGAAGTAGTAATCGAAAAGGCAAAGCGTCTGGTGGAATACGGACAGGACGTTGTAATTCTTCTCGACTCCCTGACACGTCTGGCGCGGGCTTACAACACCGAGACGCCGCATTCAGGCAAAATCCTGACGGGCGGTGTCGACTCCGGCGCGATGCAGATGCCGAAAAAATTCTTCGGTGCCGCAAGAAACGTGGAAGACGGCGGCTCGCTGACCATATTCGCGACCTGCCTAATTGACACCGGCTCAAAGATGGACGAGGTGATTTTTGAAGAATTCAAGGCGACCGGCAATATGGAACTACACCTCGACCGCCGCCTGGTTGACAGAAGAATCTGGCCGGCTATCGATATCAGCCGAAGCGGCACGCGAAGGGAGGAATTGCTGCTGGAGCCCAAAGAGCTTGAGCTGGTATATCGGCTCAGGCGTGTGCTCAGCGATATGAATCCGATTGAGGCCATAGAGCTGCTCAAGAGCCGATTATCGAAGGTGCGATCCAACGCAGAGTTCCTGATGACTATGAACCTCGATTAGCCTCGAATCAGCCGGATGAAGCGTGCTGCGAAAGAAGCTGGCCCTGATAATTGTTGGCTTTACATAACGTCCAGATTTTATTAGTATAACATTCCGGCGAAAGGTGTTCGCCGGAATTTTGTTTTATGAGTATTACACATTTTTGAAAGTTATTTTATTGTGGCGTCCGGTGCCAGGCTGAAAGCAGCCGAGTAATTAAACATCAATTGTTTTGTAACGGACAGTAAATCGTGACAGCAGAACTTGAAAAAACTTATGAGCCTGCCCAGACGGAAAAAAAGGTAGGCGAGATTTGGCTTTCGCACGACTATTTCCACGCTGATACTTCAGATGATGCCAAGTCCCTTAAGCCTTATACAATTGTAATCCCGCCGCCTAACGTTACCGCACCGTTGCACTTAGGCCACGCGTTGAATAATACCCTCCAGGATATCCTGATTCGGTTTCGCCGGATGCAGAAATACAATACGCTCTGGCTGCCGGGCACCGACCACGCCGGTATCGCCACCCAGACGGTTGTTGAGAAAAGACTGCTCGCCGAACAAGGCAAAAGACGCACAGATTTCCAGCGCGATGAATTTATAACCCACGTACAGGCCTGGAAAGATGAGTACGAGGTCACAATTATCAATCAATTGAAGGCGATGGGCTGCTCGTGCGACTGGGTCCGAACGCGCTTCACAATGGACGCTGTCTGTGCAAAGGCCGTGCGGGCCGCGTTCTTCAGACTCTTTAAGGACGGCTTGATTTACCGCGGTAAAAGGCTCGTAAACTGGGACCCCGCCACCCAAACCGTACTGGCCGACGATGAAGTCGAGCACGAGACGGTAAAAGGACATTTCTGGTACCTGCGGTATCCATTAGTTGAGCCGATGAAGATTGATGGCAAAAGGATTGAACATGTTACCGTCGCTACTACCAGGCCCGAAACAATGCTTGGTGATACTGCCGTCGCGATGAATCCGGCAGACCCGCGAGCCAAACATCTGCTTGGTAAAATGGTGCGACTGCCGATTGTCGGACGCATAATTCCTATAATTGCTGACGAACATGTGGTATTGCCTGATGCTAACAGCGAAGATGAAAAAGCGAAATTCTCTACCGGCTTTTTGAAGGTAACGCCTGCCCACGACCCGGACGACTGGGAAATCGGACAGCGGCATAATCTGCCGGTCGTAAATGTGATGGCGCCGGACGGCTCGATTAGCGACAAACACGGCTGGACGGATTGGGACGAGAATAAAAATACCGATGTAGAAAACCTGATTGGTATGGACCGTTTTGAAGCGCGCGAGGCTATC
The DNA here is from genome assembly GCA_964481525.1 of uncultured Pirellulales bacterium. Taxonomy (GTDB): domain Bacteria; phylum Planctomycetota; class Phycisphaerae; order Sedimentisphaerales; family CAYZTY01; genus CAYZTY01. Next base: position 13,786 of record CAYZTY010000045.1, on the reverse strand, counting down.
GTCGAGTGGTTCCGCACGGAAAAACTGCTTGAGGATGTCCGCGAATATACCCACGAGGTTGGCCATAGTTACCGCAGCCATGTGCCCATCGAGCCATATCTGTCTGACCAGTGGTACATTGCTGTCAAAAAACCTATTGAACATTTAAAAGAAAAATTCGGTGAAGGCTTAATTGAAGGCACCGATGTGCCGGCAAACTCACTGGCCGGCCTGGCTTTAAAGCCGTTACTTGATGGCCGATTAAGATTTATCCCTGAGCGATATGCCAAAACATATCAGGCCTGGTTAGAGAACCTCCGCGACTGGCCAATTAGCAGACAACTCTGGTGGGGACATCGAATACCTGTTTGGACAATTGTGTTCTCACCTGCCCATTATAGGAAAATAAGTGAGCCAGACAATAACCACGATGAAGAGTGCGAAACTTATGTACTGGAATTTTTGCGGCAATGTGGCGTCGATATTGATGTAGAAGTTGCATCTTACCGTTCTCCTTTTCTTATCGAAGGGGCTTATCCATTTTATGTTTGTGGGGAAATAGAGAAGGTAGATGAGATATTAGAACTGCTAAATAAGATTCTTAGACACAAAAGCGGGAAGGGTGTGTCAAAAAAGCAACTTGAGGAATGGAGTGCAGACAACAAACAATTCGAAACGAGATATGGGAAAAATGCGTTTAGATATATCAACGATAACCTTCGCCAACGAATTAAAATCTGCACACGTGACGATGATGTTCTTGATACGTGGTTTTCATCTGCGCTTTGGCCGTTCAGTACGATGGGCTGGCCGGATGATACACCGGATTTAAAAACCTTTTATCCGGGCAACGTTCTTTGCACCGCGCGCGAAATTATTACGCTTTGGGTCTCGCGTATGGTAATGATGGGTCAGTACTGCGTCGGCGATATTCCATTCAGTGATGTTTTTATTCACGCTATGATTCAGGACGGCGAAGGACGCAAGATGTCCAAGAGCCTTGGCAACGGCATTGACCCGCTTGTAGCCATAAACAGCCACGGTGCTGATGCGATGCGTTTTACCTTAGCCAGTATGACAACACTGACGCAGGACGTACGGATGCCGGTGGAAAAGATGAACTTGCCCGATGGGCGAACGGTAAATACATCGCCCAAGTTCGATATCGGTCGAAATTTCTGCAATAAGCTCTGGAACGCCTCTCGTTTTGCCCTGATGAACCTTGAGGGTATCGACCCGGCCGGGTTTAACAAAGATAAGATGGTGATTACCGACAAGTGGATTCTTTCCCGCTTGGCACGGACTATCGTTGATGTTACACAGCAATTGGACGAGTTTAAATATAGTGAACCATTAGCGCAGCTTTACAAATTTTTCTGGAATGATTTTTGCGACTGGTATCTTGAATGGATAAAACCGCGAATGCTGGATGAGCAGCAACAGCCGATTGCTCAGAATGTCCTGGCTTTTGTGCTGGACCAGACCCTTCGGCTATTGCACCCGTTTGTGCCGTTTATCACTGAGGAGATATTCCAGAGGCTAAACGAAATTGCACCTGTAAGAAAACTGAACGGCCTGGTTGAAGCGAAGAAATCAGAGGCGTTGGTAATTGCCCAGTGGCCGGAGGATATGGAATACCTGAAGAATGAGAATGCTGAAAAACAAATTGCACTTATCCAGTCTGTAATCCGGGCTATAAGAGACGTCAGAAGTAAATATAATAAACCGCCGAGAGAATTGTTTTTCGTATCCGCAAAACTTGGTCAGGAAAATGTAAAGGTCTTAAGTGAAAATGAAGAACTGATACTTCGGTTGGCAGGGGTAAAGAAGTTTAAAGCGGGGACGACTATCGCAAAACCCCCGAACTCAGCGGTTACAATCGCGGATGCCACGGAAATATACGTTCACGATATGATTGACCCCGAGGCTGAGCGACAACGGCTGGAAAAGCAAAAGGACGAAATAGAAAAAGCCAAAAGGGCTGTGGAAACCAGATTAAACAACAAAAATTTTGTTAAAAAGGCCAAGCCGCAAGTCGTGAACCAGACAAGAGATAGGCTGGCTGAGCTGACAGAGCAGCTGAAAACTGTTGAAAAACATCTTTCAGAATTGACGGCGTGATGTAAAACAAATGGAAGAATACCGCGTAGTAACGGAATGAGAAGGCAGGGCCCTACAGCCGGCACGTATTACAGAATACCATAGTTTTTACATAGACACGGGACAAAGATGGATATCGAAGTTGAATTGTCGCGCATAATCATTAACGAAAGTACCGATGAACAGATAATCGTCCTCAAAGAGCGAGACGGCCAGCGCAGCTTTCCCATCGTAATCGGAATCACCGAAATCTTTGCCATTGACCGTCGGCTGAAAGGGATTGTGCCGCCTCGTCCCCTGACACACGAGCTTCTCGAAAGCGTAATAGAGAATATGGGGGGCAAGGTCGAAAAAATCATAATCAACGACCTCCGCAGGCATACATTCTATGCAAGAATACACATAAGCTTCAATGGGAAGCTTGTGGAAGTTGATTCACGCCCATCTGATGCCATTGCGTTGGGGGCTTCCTTGAGCGCCCCTATTTTTGTAGCGGAGCACGTCTTTGACAGCCTTTATCAGTAGGCTTGAAGAGGCTTGAGATAATTAGAATCCCAACGGCGATACAAAGCATAGTATCGGCAAGATTGAAAGTCGGCCAGTGCCAATGTTTATAATAAACATCAATGAAATCACGGACGCAGCCGTGGTTGAATATTCTGTCATAGAGGTTTCCCAGCACCCCGGCACTGAACAGTGCCAGCGCCACGTAGTGGAGTTTCCTGTGGACCTTGCCAAACAAAAACAGCCCAAGCAGCGTCATCATCGCGATAATTGAAATCGAGATTAGTAACATTGGTCGGCCGGTTGCTATCCCGAAGGCAGCGCCGGGATTTTGCTGAATCCTCAACTGTAAAAAGCCCTCGATGATTGAGACGGACTCGCCCCGGGTCTGCAGGTATTCAAAAACCGCCTTCTTGCTCCACAAATCGAGTACCACACCTGCTGCCGTTGTTGACCAGAAAATCAGATGTGCCGTGAAGTCCGGCGGTGTGTGAATTAGAACATCCGGCTGCTGTCGGTTTGGCTGTGTCTCTGTATTTGAAGTCATCACGCTTTAAACGCCGTCAATGTTGGTTATTCATCGCCCGGCCCCGCCCTGCGAGTCTCCTGCGTACTTCCGCATCAGTCTGACTAACTTCGGTTGTCCCGGCTTTATCTGTAACGAGATATTCCACTGTTCGATTGCTTTTTCCTTTAGCTCGTCGTCCTTGTTCGTAATTGCGCCAAGCATATAAGCCACGCCCAAACCCTTGTATGCCGCCCAGTCGTTTTCGTCAATCCGAATGGCGCGATTATAGCTATCTATCGCCTCGTCAAGCTGCTTTAACCTTAGGTTGCAGTAACCCAAATACTGGTAGGCTTCGCCGTCGTTCGGGTCAATTCGTATTAGCTCCTGCAGCAGTTGATTGGCCGTGGTGTAGCGCTCTATCTTAAGATACGCTACAGCCAGAAACCTCATAATCTCCGACTTATTCCCTTCAAGCTCAAGGGCCCTTCGATATGAAGTGATAGCCTGCCGGTAGTCCATTTGGGCTTGATATATCTGTCCCAGCGTCTTGTCTATCTCGGCAACGTTAGGCTCAATATCTCTGGCCGTCTGCCCGTACATAAGTGCATTCTCGAGGTCTTTAAGCTCAAGGTAGCACTTCGCGGTATTAAGGTGCGCCTCCATATGATTCGGGTCCAGCTCACAGGCTTTGGTGTAAGCCTTAACGGCCCTGACAAATTCCTTCAAAATCTGCCTGACGCGCCCGAGATTGAAAAAGTCGTGAAAAGACCAGGAATTTAGCTCGGTCGCTTTCTCATACGCTACGGCGCTTTCTTCGTATTCCTCTCTATCCTGGTGGATATCGCCGAGGAGTGAATGGGCCAGTGAAAATTTAGGATTCAGTTTGACTGCGGAGTTTAGTTTTTCAACCGCCTTTTCGGTCTCATTTGTCTCTCTGAGCATCACCGCGTCGACGTACAAGTCGACCGCCTTTTGTTGTTGAGCACACCCGGCGAAAAACAATAGCCCTGCGGCAATGTACACCACAATGGTACTGTAGCTCCCCGGCGAGTTTTGCATACGAGTTATCCCTTGATAGTCTGCGTTATTTTAGACGACCGACTCAGCTTGGCCCTAAATTATATCACAGCAACTTTTGCTGTCAAAAGCTTTTAAGGACTTTGTATTGTTCTATTGTGGTTAACATTAGCAGAGAAAGGCTCATAGTTATTTATCGACAGGTATACCAACAGTGGAATAATAAATGTTGCGATAATAGCTGTTGACAAAACTTAATAACCAATAACCAAATAAAATGAGTGGGTCTGTAAGCCGAGTTCTGTATCCCGCACCAAAAATCCTTTCGGCCTTTAGTTGTCAAGAACGACTAATTAACTAAGTATATCGTTGCCTGACGAATGCAGGTCCAAAAAATTTTTGGTGCGGGATGGCGGTCATTTATCTTGACCGGCCGTTGCCGACCGGCTCTCCCGACAAATCGGGAAGCAACCTACCCGCTGGCATATGCCCGGGCCGAGCAACCAGCTATTTGGTCTTGCAGGCGGTGGGGTTTACCCTGCCGGTGACGTCACCGTCGCCGCGGTGCGCTCTTGCCGCACCATTTCACCTTTGCCTGTGCCCGGACGCTTCGGGCCATCGGCTGTGTATTTTCTGTGGCACTTTCCCGTCCCGATATATCGGGAGGTGGCCGTTAGCCATCACCGTGCCCTGTCCTGCTCGGACTTTCCTCCCCGCAATAACTGCGGAGCGACCGCCCGACCCACTCACTAAGAGATTATACCATAAAATCCTCTTTTATCAAAAAGCTTATCGGGAAGGCGTTTTTGTAATCTGATATGACCGCTTTCTGGCGGATTACTAACCATCCATCTCGCCTGAGAGCTTTGATGACTTGCTGACAGCTCAAACTCAGAACCTTGCTCATAATGCTATCTTTATTTGTTCAGAAGCCGGTGCAAAGCTGAGGTCGTCCTCCACAGGTTCCAGGTAGAGTTCAATTGCTTCACGAACATTTTTTAGGGCTTCTTCGCGTGTGTTCCCCTCGCTTACGCAACCTGGAAGAGAAGGAACAATAACAGTATATCCATCCTCTTCGCCTGGTTCCAAAATAACCCTAAATTTCATTTTACCGTACCTCCAATGAAATTATAGCAGGCCCATCATATTACCGTACTCTAACATTATATTAATATGCACTGTTCTTTGCTCAAGCCACGCTGTATCCTAATGATTTCAAATGCTCCAATATACCTCGCGAGAATGAGAATGCAGGCCAGAACATAATACGATCAGGATAGTTTGAAATATGATGACGAACTCTTATACCCGTCCAAAACCACGGAAAAAAACCTGCACGTTCGACACGCTCAACGTCCTGCGGCGTGAAAACGAAATGTCCTAAAAGCCCGGTCAATTCGAGTTGGTCTGGACCTGCTGCAAGTTTTGCACCAAACCAGGGTCCTTTTGTGGATAACAATCCGGTGCACATATGTCCTCGCCAGCATTTCTCAAGAACATCTGTTTCCATCAAAACGATACCTCCTGTATCGCATTTCATTCTCTCTTATGCTTCGAATCTTACCTCGCCGCCGACGATTGTCTTTTCGACCTTGCCTTTGACTTTCCAGCCGTGATATGGGCAGTTTCTGCTTTTGGAGCGGAATTTTTTTGCATTGATTGTATACTCGGCATTGGGGTCAATAATAGTAACGTCGCCCTGTTTGCCTTTGCTGAGCGAGCCTTTATCGATGCCGATTATTTTGGCTGGCCTTTCGGTCATTAGTGAAATCAGCCCCGGCCAATCAAGTATGCCCGGCTCAATCAGCGCCTTAACATAGAGGCCCAGCGCACACTCAAGACTTGCGATACCAAACGGGGCAGCGAGGAACTCGAGTTCTTTTTCACTTTGCAGATGAGGCGCGTGGTCGCTGGCCAGCGCATCAACCACACCTTCGGCAATCGCTTTTTTTAGAGCCTCTATGTCTTCGTTTCTTCGCAATGGGGGGTTGACTTTGTAGTTGGTGTCATATTCGGCGCAGCACTCTTCGGTTAAAAGCAGATGGTGCGGTGTTACTTCACAGGTAATCGGCAAAGAATCTTTCTTGGCGGCTCTTATCAATTCAACCGACCCGGCCGTTGATATATGCTGGGCATGGTAGCGCACGCCGGTCTTCTTGACTAATTGAATGTCCCGCCACAGCATTGCCTCTTCGGCTAAGTGGTCTAATCCCGGCAGTCCTAATATCGTCGAATAGTAGCCGGCGTTCATCACGCCGTCGCCGGCAATCTCTTTATCTTGACAATGCTGGGCAATTACTACGTCAAACATAGCGGCGTATTTCAAAGCTCGCAGCATAACCACCGGGTCCTGCACACCTCTGCCATCATCGGTAAAACCAACCGCACCGGCATCGGTCATAAATCCCATCTCTGCAAGCTCTACGCCCTCACGGCCTTTTGTAATGGACCCCATTGTATAGACGTGAGTTTTCCTGGCCTGTCTGGCCTTTCGATGAACATATTCGACATCTGTTTCATTTTCGATGGGCGGTTTTGTATTCGGCATGCAAACCACCGAAGTAAACCCACCTGCAACCGCCGCTGCCGAACCACTTGCGATTGTTTCTTCTTCTTCGTCGCCCGGCTCACGGAAATGAACGTGGATATCAATCAAACCCGGCGTTACCAGTTTCCCGGCGGCATCGATAATACTCGCCGACTTGTTTTCGACTTTGCCGACTTCTGCTATCTTGCCATCCACGATAAGCACATCGCACTCTTTATCAACACCATTCGCAGGGTCTATCACGCGTCCGTTTTTTATCAAAACTTCGCTCATAAAGCTCTCAGTTTCCTCGTACAGGTGCCGAACTAATGTGCATATCGTTATCGTATTTTATACTGTAGCTGTAGGTTACTATGGTTGCCTTTTCTTCTGCTGTTGCGGGCTTCAAAGTCAAATCCCATCGCAAAATCCCTTTGTCTTTCTCGGTTCTAAGGTATTCCGCATCCTTACTAAGTGGAACGTTTGTTTCAAAGCCTGTTATTTCCAGTTCCTCGTTTTCAGTATAAGGTATCCTCTCCAGCAGTCTGAGTTTGACCGGCGTGTTTTTGTAGTTGTCGATTGCTATTCGATAGTCATATTTTTCCACTCGGTTACCCCAAAGAGTATCGACCTTCTTGTCTTTGAATTCTCTTGAAATTTTTACTTGGCTGTCCACTCCGAAGCCCACCGTAAACTTCTCACCAATAGTCACCATTTCAATCCGACCCTTACCGACAAATTCTCCGTTGCGATACATACCGGCAGGACCAGCCAATAATATAACATCACTATCATTAACAATGTCAGCCTGCAGGTAAACGTAGTCTGTCAGCAGAGGTGTACCTATCATTAGAAAATCAGCTTTGGCCTCGAAAGCAGCTATGGTCACAAGTTGCTGGTCGCTTCGGCTGGGCATAGTCAGTCCCCCGCCAAGCTCATACGTAACGCTTACTCCCTCTGTACGGGCAAATCGCCTTGCCTCCTCTTTTATCACTTTTACGGCATCCTTATCCGCCTGTAACTCCATCATCTGGTTGTCTAAGGCTACTTTGTTTAACGATCTTTGTGCAGCTACACCCTTTCTGCCCATTTCCAGACGCTGGCTTTGCAGTCTTTTAAATTCATGGCTAAGGTCTCTGTAAACTTTCTCGTCAACAGGTTCTCTCTCATATTCGTCCGACGTTTGTACCGCCGGCCTTTTTGACCTTAGCAGCCCCCAGTATCCTCTCCCAGTCTTGGAGAGGTCCACCTTGATAGGCTCTAAACTTGGTGCTCCTGATGCCATTGTGGGCTGGGCGGTTGAAAGGCTCAATACCACGTTGACCCAGTCTTCCCCGCTGGCCTGATGTATTATAGCGTTGTACTCGATGGAGACTTTTGAGGCATCCGGATTGGCGCGGAGATTGTACTGCGACAGCCAGCTTGCGTTGTTTACCAGATAATTCAGTTTGATATCTGTTTTATTTTTGCCGGGACTCTTAATAACAAGCACCGCTTCGCGCTCTGTCCGACTGTGTCCGGCCCGGAGTTCCTGCAGTTTCCTTCGCAACAGTTCCAGCTGCTTGTTCAACTCGATTATTTCATCCTCCAGCTTTAAGGTGCTGTTGTGGTATTCGTTGCGTTTTGTTTCAATCAGACCCACGAGATTCTCTAAAGGCTCAAACTGCAGTATGCCGCGGTTCAGGTCTGTACTTTGGGCGGTTATAGTAAAATTCTGTAGCTGAACAAGTGTATCCAGGTGTTTCTGAATTATTGCCCGGTTGGCCTGTGCGTGGCGCAGCTTGGTCTGAACCTCTTCAATTTCAGTATCCAGCTGTTTGACTTCTTCGCGGGTATCTTCTTCCACCGCTCTTTCACGATAGCGAACGCTTGTTACCGTCGATTCGCCCGGAGCCTGTGCGTAAAGGCTCTCGGAAATAATTTCTTTGGGAAGTTTCTGTACAACCAGTTCCGAATTGCCTTTTGGCAGTTCAACCTTAATTGTCCGGCTAACCAGCGCCTGGCCTCGATAAACTATAACCTTGGATATCGAACCGACAACTTCCTGTTCCGTCTCGTCGGCAAAACCCGGCTGAACAAAAATTAATATCGATACTGCTGTTAAAATCCATTTTTTCATCTATCCGGCCCTTCAAAACTTAAGGTTTTGCACTTTTAATTTTACGCTTTACGTTCTTTGCGCAGCTGCCTGATTAACCAAAAATAATACAGCCATCCTCACAGCCAGGCCGTTCTTTACCTGCTCTAAGATAACGCTGTTTGAGCCGTCGGCCACTTCACTTTCCATCTCCAAACCTCTGTTAATCGGTCCGGGGTGCATAACCAGAATATCGGGTTTTGCCCTTTTCATACGGTCAACCGTCAAGCCGAAATAATGTGAGTATTCCCGTACGGAAGGAAACGGATTGCCGCCGAGCCGTTCAAACTGAATGCGAAGCATATTTATTACATCAACCTTTTCGATAACTTCATCGAGCGAATAGCTGACCTTGACCGGCAACCGCTCAACCTGTGCCGGTATAAGTGTCGGAGGCCCGACAAAAGTAACTTCGCCGCCGAGTTTTGTCATTGCCCACATATCACTGCTTGCAACACGTGAGTGTGCTATGTCACCGACGATTGCTATCTTCAGGCCCTCCAGGGAGCCTTTGAGTTTGTGAATTGTATAGGCGTCCAGAAGCCCCTGAGTAGGGTGCTCGTTGAAACCATCGCCGGCATTTATAACGCATGCGTTGATGTTTTTGCTTAACAGACTCGGAGCACCGCCGGCGTTGTGTCGAATCACAACAATATCGATACCCATTGCCTCGAGATTCCTGGCGGTATCCAGCAGTGTTTCTCCCTTACTTACAGAGCTTACTCTCTTGGTAAATTCAACAACATCGGCGCTCAACCTCTGCGCAGCGAGAGTAAAACTATTACGTGTGCGAGTGCTGTCTTCGAAGAAAAGGTTAACTATGACTTTTCCTCGAAGTGGTGGTGCTTTTTTTATTGAGCGAGTACTTATCTGTTCGAATCCCTGAGCGGTCTGGAGAATATATTCAATCTCGTCCCTGCTCAACTGACGCAGTGTAAGCAGGTGCTTATGCCGCCACTTGAATTTTTTCTGTCCGGTTTTCGCCACGATATTACTTCACTCGACTACCACTTCGTCTTTTCCGTCCGATTCAACCAGATTGACCTGGACCAGTTTACCCGGCGAGACGTCAATCCTGTACCCGACATAGTCGGGCTGTACAGGCAGCTCTCGGCCGGGCCTGTCGATCAGTACGGCCAGTTTGATTGCTCGGGGCCGACCCAGGTCTATAAGAGCATCCATTGCGGCTCTTGTTGAGCGGCCTGTGTAAACGACGTCATCCACTAAAATGATAATCTTCTCGTCCACGTTGAAACCGATTTCGGTAGTTCTGACCTGTGGTTGTTCGGGGCCCTGATGGGAGTTGAGGTCATCTCGATAAAGTGTGATGTCGAGCGCTCCACAGCAAACATCTCGGCCGAGATGTTCCGATAACTCTTGGGAAATTCGTTGCGCCAGGACCTCGCCCCTCCTGCGAATACCGATTACCGCGATATCAATACTAAGACCGGCATCGGAGACAATGGAATCGGCCAGTTCTTTGATAAGTGCTGCAATTTGTTCAGCATTCAGGATAACTTTCATATTATATAGCAAACCCTAAGCCAATTTTTTCCGAATTATCGGGAGAAGTATAACAGCTGTGAGGAGACAGAGCAAGATTTCTCGATACAGACTGCAATATTTTCGTAGTGAATCGGAGGTATGGTGCGAATGGGCGTTGACGGATTTTACAGGGTCGATTCACTTGAAAATGCTGTTGACTTGTGATATAATACCTTTTAGCTGATAAACCGTTTTTGTATTAAGGCGGCAGTTTCATGTATTCAGGGTTATTTTTACGCTTTATGTGTCGTAAATCCGTCTCTGCAAAGGACAATAAGACGCACGAATTAGGTGTTATGGGTCTTTTTGTAGTTTTTTCCCTTTGCATTGGAACGGCTTTTGGTATTGATACCGGGGAGGTAAGTCTACAGCCGCAGGCTTTGAATTATACTGGGAATTACGTATTAAGAGAGCTTCAGCCTAACCTTACAGGCTCAGGAGTAAACATTACGCTGGTCTCTCGAAGTATGAGTTACGTTGATGGTATGCCCAAAAATGACTACCGATTCAGTATGGAGCACGATTGCTTCAGGGGAAAGCAGGTCAGATTTCACGATTCTGGATTAATGCCGGCTGCTGCTTCACCTCACTCAACGGCAGTAGGAGCGATATTGATTGGTGAGGACCCCAACAGCCTATACCCGCCGGTGGGTAAGTTTTACTATCAGGGAGCCGCGCCTGAAGCCAATCTCGACGTTTATGAATTCTGGTATTTCGTAACCAGGAACGTGTTTTTCGCTAATATCGAGAATAGCGACCTTCTGACGTTGAGCATCGGTAACCAATTCGAAGATTGGTGGACCAGAGGTATCGAATCGCTGGCTGAGCAGCAGGGACTTTTGGTCATAGCCGGTATTGGCAACGGCTCAAATGTTTATGACCCCGTCTTGTTTCCCGCCGCCGGCGCAAATGTTCTCGGTGTCGGGGTGGTTGACTCGGTCAACAGCGAGATTCTGGAACAGAAGCTGGCGAAATTTTCTTTGCCGCACGCGGAACACTCCAGTAGCGGGCCCACCGCGGATGGCCGATGCAAGCCTGATATAGTCGCGCCGGGCAACTGCTTGGCGGCGGACGCTGACAGCCCCTGCTTTTATCAGGTAACAGGCAGTTGGTCGAGCTTTTCGGCCCCTGTTACGGCCGGAACAGTTGCTCTGCTGGTGCAGAAAGCAAAGGATGAGCCCAACCTTGCTTCGGCTGTGTCTGCTGAGGGGGGCAATTGTGTTTTTAAAGCCATCTTAATGAGCTCAGCCAAAAAGCTGCCTTACTGGCATAAGGGTCTGCCGGGCAAAGACGATGACCATATAGCACCTCTCGACTACAGTCAGGGCGCCGGCCTGTTAGATGCTGTCGGGGCCTATGAGATTCTGGTAGCTGCGCAACTCGGTCCTGGAGATGTCGGGCCCGCAGGATGGGACAACAACTTACTGGACATCGAGAACAAGGCAAGTCAGCATACTTACAAAATCGGACTTTCAGAGGCAAAAGGCAAATTCATCACGGCTACTTTGGTTTGGAACAAGCATTATGCCGAGCTTTACCCCTTTGAATCCCTGCCGGAGAAGGACAGCAACCTGCGGTTGGAGTTATGGGCTTTCAATGCAGACGATGCCAATAACGCCCGTTTACTTGACTACAGCGACAGTGCCGTTGATAATGTTGAGCACATTCACTGTCCTGTGGACGCCAATTACACGGATTACGAACTTGTCATATCTTTCAGCGATGCTAACCAGCAGAACCAAACCGATGGAGTTGAACGTTACGCATTGGCCTGGAGGCTCAGCGAGGAAAAGCAGCAAAAGGACATTCTGTGGTACGACCTCAATGCCGACGGGATAGTCAACAATGTCGATTTAACGATTCTTGTGAATAATTTCTCAAAACCGCTTTGGTCGCCGGATGGGTATTTACTTGGTGATATTACTATGGATGGGCTTATCGACTCGAACGACCTGCAGATTTTGGCTGAACAAAATTTGCTGAAGGCTGAGTGGTACGAAGAAGAACAAACCCTCCGGTAAGAAGAACTTACCAGCTTTCAACTCAACTATTCTACAATGCGAGCGCCGTTTCGTGCTTTAAATCACTCAACTACCTCGCCATACCCGGGCTGATTAATCAGAATGCGAGCTGACCAAGCGCCCTCGTTAAAATTCGGTGACAAATCCCGGGCTTTGACCTTCCAGGTGTGCGGGACAATTCTGCCTTGGAAACTGACAATGTAGTACGGTTCGGCCTGCCAGCCGCTGCTTAGCCCGGCCTCTTCCTCGCATAAGAACATATATTCGACCCCGTGTTCGTCCGTGGCCGGATAAACGCTCATTTGTTCACAGAAATCGAGCGGGCCGGGACCACAGTAGTATCTATTCGGTACCGACTGCCAGTAAGTCGGATTCGGTTGCGGTGGTTCGTGGTCTGCCGCCGGTGGATTCTCCTCGGTTGTGGCGGAATTTGGCTCCGAGAAAAGACCCGTATTCAGGTCCGGCGACTTGTCGCGGGTCTTGACTGCATATGTATAAGTTTCATCAAGTACGAGCCCCATATCTTCATATATTGCGCTATCCTGCCAGCCACTGTCGTGTCCTGCCCCTCCGACGCAGTCGAAATAGTACTGTACGCCGCTGGGGTCGGAAGCGACCGTAGCTGCCATCGCGACCGAAGTGGCCGATGTCGCGTAAGGCAGTTTCGCCCAGGTGCTCGGATTGGGCTGGGGCGGTATTAAATCTACGCCGGGTATAACGTAAGCGATAGGTGACGATGCAGTCTGGAGACCGGATAAATCTTTGGCCTTGACGCTGTAGGCGTACACCTGGCCCGCCGTGAGGCCGCTGTCCGTGTATGTTCGAGTCCCCTGCCAACTGCTGTTGTGGCAGGCACCCTGCCGGCATTCAAAGAAGTATTGCACCGGCTCACCGGAGTTGTCAATGGCGGCGACGGCGGTCATAGAAACCGATGTTTCGCTAACTGAGGTGGGAGCACTTGCCCACTCCATTGGATTTGGAGTAGGGGGCACAGTATCCCCGGCCAACCAAAGGTTTACTAAGTAAACAAGGTCGGCGAGGTTAGTAATATTGTTCTTATTAATATCGGCACCTTCACAGTAACCGGGCCAGTTGCAATCATTATGGTCCCAGTAGCGGGCTAAAGCGACAAAGTCGGCCCAGTCAACTTCACTATCAAGCGTAATATCGCCAAGAGCGAAAAGCCCCGGCCTTCTGTAGTGATAACCCATATCGATTGTGGCGGTATCGTACTGGTTATCAATACGCGTGGTGTATCTGAATCTGCCGAGGGGTAGACTTGCCGCATTAGGGCTGGAGCCATTATTGACGCACGGGCTGTTGTAACTTAAATAATAGCCGTTGGTAAACAGGGGATTGTCCTGGCTGGTGCCGGGCCGATTATGGGAGCCCCAGGACAGTGTGCAATATTGGTAGTCAATTTTTCCTCCGGCCTGTCCACTCTTTAC
>CAYZTY010000044.1:0-19720 GCA_964481525.1 uncultured Pirellulales bacterium | reverse complement strand
AAGCGACAAAAATTAATCCACTCAGACCTAAAAGCACGCGACTAAAGAATTTTGAACAATATCTTGCCCGGGCTGAAGAGGTAAAAAAAACAATCATCGAAGCCAATCTCAGGCTCGTGGTCAGCATCGCTAAAAAACACATATCGGGCAGTGCAAGTCTGCTTGATTTAATAAGCGAGGGCAATCTGTCACTGATGCGCGCGGTTGAAAAATTCGATTTCACCAGAGGTTACAAGTTCAGCACGTATGCCTCCTGGGTCATTGCCAAAGGTTATGCCAGGAACCTACCTGCTGAAGCTGCCCGGCTCGACAGGCCCGGCGCAATCGAACTTGCGGATATACAACAGGATATGAGAACTGCGGACGCGGCAGGTGTGGCCGAAATCGAAAGGATGCATCAGAGTCTGGTAGAGCTTATCAAACATAATCTCGATAAGCGCGAGCAGCACATAATACTGAACCACTTCGGTCTTGTCGGAAAAGGATTCAAAAGGAATTACAAGACCCTCAAGCAGATAGGCAGCGAGCTTGGGCTGAGCAAGGAAAGGGTCAGGCAAATCGAATTGGCTGCATTGCAGAAACTCAAACGCTCCCTTAGCATTGAGGAATTTGACCTGCTGACCGGATAATCATCCCAGGCACTGCCGGAAAACCCTCTCGATATATGAATCTTTTTCATGAAAATTCATCGAACAGTTGTCATTGCGAACACTTCGATTCACTCAGCATAAACTCCGCGAAGCAATCTCATAAAGTGCGTCCTTAAGTCATTGCGAGCGCAGCGAAGCAATCTTAAAGCTTGAAGAATAAAGATTGCCACGGCCTGCAAAGCAGGCCTCGCAATGACAGCGTTACGAAAGCTTACATCATTTGATGCAATTTGCTATATATCGGCAGGGCACTCGCCACTTGCTGAGTACAGTATTAAAACAGATTAATTTGCCACAGATGAATGGTGATTTGCTTGTTTTAACGCTCTTAAATATGTTATTATAGGACGAAAGTTGAGATGTCTGCGTTAGTTATTTGACCTTAATAAAGTTTTTAAGGAGAAGGTAAGATGAAGAGGATTTTAACATTAAGTTTATGTGTATGCTTCATTACAAGTGGATTTGCCTTTTCCGATTGTCCATCGGCTGACCTTACAGGCGATTGTTTTGTTAACTTTCAGGATTTTGCCATGATGGCCGAGTGGTGGCTGGAAGATTGCAATTCCTCCAACAACTTCTGTGAAGGGGCGGATTTTGACTTACCCAGCCAGGTTGATGCGAACGACCTTGCAATCTTAACCGCCGACTGGCTGGAAAAATGCACCGCCTTCGTAACGACCTGGGACACAAGCCTTGGGGCCGGCACGACGGTCACCCTGGCGGTGGGGATGGAAGGTATTATGAAGGAAAAATAACATGGTATTTTAGCTTATAAAGGTGGTTACTTGACAGTTGAGATAATAGAAGCCCCAAACCAATAACTTTTATGCTGTTTTGCTTAGGTGCGGTGATGGTGAGAAAACGGCGTTAATTATTTGGCCTATCGCCTGAAGGTGGTATAATTGCCTTTGACGTGGGGGATAACCTATATTGAGAGGATGTGAAAATGAAAAGACAAGAACTTGTTGTATCATCATCAATAATAATTACCGTATTGTTATTTCTCCCAGCTATCGCTTTAGCCGAAGATTATACTTGGTCGGACAATGGTGACGGTACATGTACCATTAATGAATACATCGGCCCCGGCGGTGATGTGATTATCCCAGATACACTAGGCGGGCTGACGGTCACCGCTATCGGGGACTTAGCGTTCTATGAGTGTGACTGGGTATCCAGCGTCACTATTCTTGACAATGTCATCAGTATCGGTTATGAAGCATTCTTACAAGCCGACGGCCTGTTGGATATAATTGTGGTTCCTGCGAATCCCGCCTTCTCCAGTGTCGACGGAGTCTTGTTCAATAAGGACCAGACTGAGCTATTCCGGTATCCAGCGGCCAAAACCGGAGATTTCTACGATATCCCTTACAGCGTCATGGCTATCGGGAAAACAGCGTTCGAGGCATGTTACGGTCTGACCAGCGTGACGATCCCTGCCGGCGTCATCAGTATCGGAGACAGAGTATTCCATAATTGCAAAAACCTGTCGAATATAACTGTAGATGAGGCCAATCCCGCCTATATGAGTGAAGACGGAGTCCTGTTTGACAAGAACCAAACTGAAATCATTAAATATTCACCGGCAATGCTCGGAGATTCCTACACGGTCCCCAACACCATCACCTCCATCGCTGACTTCGCTTTCGTCCAATCCACTAACCTGACCAGCGTAATAATCCCTGATGGTGTCACCGCCATCGGCTTCGTTCCATTTGGACTGTGTACCAACTTACCAGAAATAACTGTAGACCCAGCGAATCCTGCCTATATGAGTAAAGCTGGAGTCCTGTTCAACAAAAGCCAAACGGAACTCGTCGAATATCCACCGGGCAAAGCTGGAGGATACACCATCCCCGATAGTGTTATTGCTGTTAGGTACGGAGCGTTTGCAACCTCCATTAATCTAACTAGCGTAATAACCCCCGACAGCGTTACCAGTATTGGGGACTATGCATTCGCGTGGTGCCAAAATCTGACAGGAGTCTATTTCAGAGGGGATACGCCCACACTTGGAGGTGTGGATGTGTTTGAAGATTCAAACAATGCGACCGTCTACTACATCCCGGAAACTGTTGGTTGGGGCCCGACTTTTGGCGGTCGTCCAACAATGCCGTGGCCACTGGAGGCAGATGTTGATCTGGACGGAGCAGTTACTCTTTCTGACTATGCTAGATTGGCAGAGTATTGGATGGAATCAAATTGCCAAGAGTCAAACAACTGGTGTGAAAGGGCGGATATTGATATGAGTGGAGATGTTGGGTTGTTTGATTTTATTGTCCTCACAAACAACTGGCTGGACGGTGTTTATCCTACATCTTATTGTCTTGATAATTTTGACGATAACATTATGGGTTCTATATGGACTATGATGGCAACCAACGAGCCCAATTTCTGGCTTGATGAGACAAACCAGAGGTTGGAAGTCAAATCAACCGGAGTGGCAGATGGGGGTGCTTTATATGTCCCAAACGGTTGGTACTTAGTCACATCGCAGGATTTCGGTTTCAAGATTCGTTACCACAATGAAGTGGTATCAGAAACGTGGTCAGAGTTACTTTTTGCATTGGGCGACCCGTCAGACATCGAAAGTAATCATCTTCAATTTTCAGTTTGCAGTTTAGATGATGGAGTACACACCGGACCCCACTTTTACTATGAATTGAAGCAAAACAGTTCTCAAATCGATGAATTATACATACCACGTGCTTCTAATGATGGATGGATATTCACTTCTTATGATGCGGTATTGGATGAGGTTTACTTCGGAATAAATGGCTATGGTCCGGCAAACGCAGTTAAGATGGTTTCAGGATTGCTTCAGGGTGACTGGGCTGGAAAATATATTGGACCTCATATAGGCGGCGGTTCGGACCATGTAGAAATGGTGTCAGGTCAGGCGTTTTGGGACGACTTTATCGTTGACTACGGAGAAATCATTACAGAATAGCCAGCTGGGACACCTCCAGCGTCACCTACATGCGCAGGATGTTCTGCAATGCGTCGGCATTCAACCAGGACATAGGCAACTGGGATACCTCCAGCGTCACCGACATGAGCTGGATGTTCTACGCTGCGTATGCGTTCAACCAGGACCTGTCCGGATGGTGCGTCACACTGATTGCTTCTGAGCCGGATTATTTCGATACCGGCGCCACAAGCTGGACACTGCCTGATTCACGGCCCATCTGGGGAACCTGCCCGTGATGGGAAAAATTAAAGGGGTCAGACACCTTTTTGAGGGAAAATTAAGGGAAAATTAAAGGGGTCAGAGGGGCTGTTGAAAAAGTCTGTCTCGCCGTGGCTCTCGCCGCGATGCGACCGCGTCGCAGCGGGCCGGCACGGCGTGTCGGATTTTCTCCAGCCCGTTAGAAATCCCCGCCCGGTTAAAAGTCTGCAAGACTTTACTTCTAACGGGCTCCAGAATTTCTCAAGCTCAGAATGAGCGCAGATCCCGCACCAATTTTTTTTTAATTTGGTGCGTGGACAATCTTCTAAATCCCTGTTCCATGAGAACCTTGATAGTTCAAAGTGATTTTTGTAGAATTATTGAGGTCGTACGGAAAAAATTATGTTCGGTAACCATTTTAAATGGGAAATCTCAGATTAACCAAACAACAGATAGAGCGATACAGCCGAAATATAACCCTCAAGCAGCTCGGCACTTCAGGCCAAAAGAAACTGCTTTCCTCAAGGGTTCTGATTGTCGGACTCGGCGGATTAGGCTCTCCCGCGGCGCTATACCTGGCGGCTGCCGGGATTGGTACGCTCGGACTTCTCGATAGCGATAAGGTAAAGCTAACAAACCTGCAAAGACAGGTCATTCATAACACTGAACGGATAGGAATCGAAAAGGTAAACTCCGCCGGAAAAAGCATACAGGTGATAAATCCTGATGTTAAAGTAGAAACATTTTACGAGCGGGTAAGGGCTGAGAATATATCCAAGATTGTGCGCCGGTATCATTTTGTGATTGACGGCACGGATAATTTCCCAAGCAAATTCCTGATTAACGACGCCTGCTACTTCGAGAAAGTTGCATTTTCCCACGCCGGTGTTCTTGGTTTCGAGGGCCAGTTGATAACGGTCCTGCCGGGCCGGACGGCCTGCTACAGGTGCATCTTCACCGCTCCGCCGCCGGCAAAGGCGGTGCCATCACCGGCAGAGGTTGGTGTGCTTGGAGTTGTGCCGGCAGTAATCGGCTCGCTGCAGGCAACCGAGGCCATAAAATATCTGTTGGGCGCAGGTGATTTGCTGACTAATACATTGCTGAGTTATGATGCACTGAAGATGGAGTTTCGCAAAGTAAGCCTGAAGCGAAATCCTAAGTGTCCCTTATGCGGCGAGAGCCCGACAATAACAAAGCTTCAGGACGAAGAACAGATTGCCTGATTTTGACAATCCCGCTACATACCTTTATATATAAAAGGATAGTGGAAACATACGGCGTTGTGTGCGAAGAGTCGTTAGTAACTAATTGACGAGGTGTTAATTATGAAAATAGCAAAAGATATGACCGAACTATTCGGCCGAACGCCTTTGGTCTGGTTTAATCGAGTCACCGAAGGCTGCAAGGCCCGGGTTGCCGGGAAGCTCGAATTCTACAATCCGGCAAGCAGCGTCAAGGACCGTATCGGCGTGAATATGATTCACGCTGCAGAAAGCGAGGGCAAGTTAAAGGCCGGAATGACGATTGTGGAACCAACCAGCGGCAACACGGGCATCGCTCTGGCCTGGGTCGCCGCGGCAAAAGGCTATAAGCTGATCCTCACTATGCCGGAATCAATGTCAATCGAGCGACGAAAAATGCTGAAATTTTTAGGGGCCCAGTTGATACTTACCCCGGCGGAAAAGGGTATGACCGGCGCGATTGAAAAAGCAAACGAGATTGTTCGCGACCGCAGTGATGCCTTTATGCCGCAGCAATTTCAGAATTCCGCTAATCCCGATATACACCGCCGGACAACAGCCGAAGAAATATGGCAGGATACGGACGGCAAGGTGGATATCTTTGTTGCGGGAATCGGGACCGGCGGCACTATTACCGGCGTCGGCGAGGTGCTTAAGGACCGTAAGCCGTCGGTAAAAATCATCGGCGTTGAGCCGGAGGCCTCGCCTATACTCTCCGGCGGTAAGCCGGGACCTCATAAGATTCAGGGTATCGGCGCCGGCTTCGTACCGGAAATTCTGAATATGAAGGTAATTGATGAAATCATCCAGGTAGGAAACGAAGAAGCATTTGAGATGGCAAAACGCCTGGCCAAAGAAGAAGGGATTCTGACGGGTATATCCGCCGGTGCGGCCGTGGCGGCAGCGGTCAAAGTCGCACAACGTAAAGAAAATGAGGGGAAAATTGCTGTGGCCGTACTGTGTGACACTGCCGAGAGGTACCTGAGTACGGACCTGTTCGAGTAAAAGATTTTAATACCGATGCTAAGGCAAAAATACAATCTACAATTGCTACCTTCAGGCCCTGAGCCGTGGAAACCTGATGAGTCGGGACTTCGACGAGCTCAGTCGAGTCGCTCAAAGTCGGCGGCTGTTTTGATGAGCGGCGGTGCCGACAGTAGTGTGGCAGCGCATCTGCTGAAAAAAGCCGGTTGGGACGTATTGGGCCTGACTATGAAAATACCCGTATCCCGCGACGTACGTAATCAGGAACGCCAGGGCGCCGAAGCAGCGGTTGTCTGCAACCAACTGGGTCTGCCGCACTACTTCGTTGACGTTACCAAGCCCTTTGAAGAGCTTATAATCGAGCCGTTTCGCCGGTCATACCAAAAGGGCCTGACACCAAATCCCTGTGCCGACTGCAATGCTAAATTGAAATTCGGACTGCTCTGGGATTGTCTGGAAGAGAAGTTTGGCATCAGCCATATCGCCACCGGACATTATGCCCGCGTAGTAAAAGCCAACGACCGAGCATTTCTGGCAATGGCCGCGGATAAGAGCAAGGACCAAAGCTATTTTTTATACGGCATTCGCCCCGACAAAATCGAAAAGCTTATCCTTCCTCTGGGTGATTTGACAAAGCAGCAGGTCCGCTCGCTCGCGGCACGTTTGAATCTGACTGTCGCCGAAAGGCCGGAAAGTATGGAACTTTGTTTTGCCGGTGAAGGGGATTATCGCAGTGTCTTCGGAGAGGCCGAGCTGAATCAGCAAGGCCGGATACAGGATATGCAGGGCCATACGATAGGCACGCACAAGGGAATCGCCAATTATACCATCGGGCAGAGAAGAGGGATTGGATTTGCCGGGGGCCGGCCCCTTTACGTCGCCGGTATCGATGCCGGCACAAACACCATTACCTTAGGCAAACGCGAGGAGGTCAGCCACTCGATAATCAGGGCAAGTCAGGTAAATGTTTTGATTCCTGAGTTACTAAAGCCCGGCCAATGTTTATTCGGCAAAGTCCGCTCATACGGCCAGGCCCACCCCTGCCAGGTTGCCAAGTTCAACGACGAGAACCTTATGGTCAGATTCGACCAGCCCATTTTTGCGCCCTGCCCCGGCCAAAAGCTGGTGTTGTATGATAAGAACGAGAATATAACCGCCGGCGGCACGATAGTCTCATTCGGTGAGTGCTAATTATCACATGACTCCTTAGAGGTTCTGCCGCAAAGCAGTTCAAGTGCGAGGCATTCCTATCCCTGAAGAATCTCAATATCGTCCAGGCTGCCCAATAATCCGTTAGCAAGGGTAAGATACTGAATCCTCTTCGGATTATGGCCTAATAGTTCACTTCCGACGGCATCAACCGCCACCGGGTCAAGGCCGGCAAGTATTAAGCCGAGTTTTTTATGTCTGCCGGACAGATGCGAGCCGGCAAGCGCTACCGAGGCATCAACTACGGAAAGGTCGGGCTTTTTATAAAGGCAAACATCAACAACAGATTTGTGAGTCGAGGGGGAATGCAGTTTCGATTTGTTCCAGCCGCCGCGGTAAAAAGGGGCCGGGGCAATCCCGAACATATTTTTCATAGCGATGGTTGTCGTCGTAAAGCAATGGTCCTTAAGAACCGGCAGAGAAATAATAAAAGCATCCCTGATTATCTCCGGGACGTGAAGCTCCTTCAACTGAAAGGTATCTTTTCGTTTGAGCAGTGCCGCCTTTTCCTGATTAAAATCAATCAGCTTAATACCATACTTTTCAGCCAGGCTTGTGTAGCCGTTGGCCTTGAAGGTAGCCGCCGTCGTACCGTAACCACAGCCTTCGCCAATAACAATTTCGGCCTTAGTGTGTGATTTGCAGTAGTGGTAAACAGCCTCGGCAGCTTTTACATTGGTAGTTACAGGTGACGTGTCGGCATTGGTAAGATTAGGCTTGATTATAATCAGGCCAGATTTGGGCAGCCGGTCGGCAGCATCTATTAAATCAAGCGCCTTTGCAAGACTTTCCCGGTAATCGGTAAAATTAATCCTGGCAACCACACTCACCGGACCGGCCCCACTACGAGCATCCCATCGAGTTGCCGCAGTTGTGGCAGCGGTAACAGGTCCCGTTGCGGACGGTTATGGCCCCGCAGATATCACAGGGCGGTGCATCATCCTGAAAGTGCTCGAACTGCCCGAGGAATTGCTGCATAGCCAGTTGCTGGCTGCGCTGGGTCCCATCTCCGGTTACCACTGAGCCGACCAGCTCACTGACTCGTCTCATTGCGTCGCTAAGCCTGCTTGCGGGCCTTACAGAAGGAGTTACGCCTGCCGGCTTTATTCCTGTAACGGTCGGCTTTTCGCCCGTCGCCTTGGCCTCGGCGATTTTCTTTGCAAGGTCCTTGGTCTTCTCGACAAGCTGTTTGGCTGTGGTCGTGGTTTTATCATCCGCCTGATGAAGCCGGGCGACCTGGTTAGGCAGGTTTTTCTCGGCATAGCCGGGTATGAACCGGCAGCCAAGCCAGCAGAAAATGTAATCTATGAGACTTTTGGCAAAGGGGATATCCTTGTTCGAGGTCATTCCGGCCGGCTCGAAGCGGGCGTGTCTGAACTTCTCGACCAGGGTTATCAGCGGGACCCCGTACTGCAGCGCCATTGAGACGCAGGTCCCGATTACATCCATAAGGCCACCGACGGTGCTGCCCTCCTTGGCCATAGTGATGAACAGCTCACCAGGCTGACCATCCTCATAAAGCCCCACCGTCAAGTAGCCTTCGTGACCTGCCACCGAGAATTTATGAGTTATGCTTTCTCGTGTGTCCGGCAGGCGTCGCCGATATGGCCGGGGTGGCTCGGTTGTCTGCTCGAGCTTCCCGGCGTCCTTGCCACGATGTTTTTTAGTCTGGACCGGCTGAAGGCGTTTCGAGCCGTCACGATAAATAGCAACCGCTTTCAGTCCGAGCTTCCAGCCCTCCATATAAGCGCGAGTAATCTCCTCGGTAGTAGTCTCGTTGGGCATATTAATAGTCTTGCTGATTCCGCCTGAGATGAAAGGCTGGACAGCAGCCATCATTTTCAGGTGGGCCATATAATGGATGTGCCGCTTGCCCTTGCGTGGGCGGAACGCACAATCAAAGACAGGCAAATGGTCGGGATTTAGCTTATCGCAGTTTTCTATAGTTTCATTTTTGTCAAGGTGCTCACAAATCTCCTGGATTTCCTCGGCGTTGTAACCTAATCGTTCAAGTGCCAACCGCACAGTCTTGTTTACGATTTTGAGCATACCACCACCGGCCAGGAGTTTATATTTCACCAGAGCTATTTCAGGTTCGATGCCGGTTGTGTCGCAATCCATCATAAAGCCGATGGTTCCTGTCGGGGCCAGGACGGTAGCCTGAGCATTGCGATAACCGTTTTTGCCGCCGGCATCGAGGGCCTCATCCCAGGCGTCCTTGGCAGCACTGATTAGATAATCGGGGCACTGCGCTTCGGGGATATTGTATGCCCTTTCACGGTGCATATTTATGACTTTGAGCATCGGCTCTTTATTCCGTTCGAACTCCTCAAAAGGTCCTCTCATCGCAGCGATTTCGGCACTCGCCGAGTAGGCCGTTGCCGTCATTAAGGCGGTGATGGCCGATGCCATCGCGCGGGCCTGTTCGGAATCATAGGGAAGGGCCAGACTCATTATCAGGCTTCCCAGATTGGCATATCCCAGACCCAACGGCCGAAAACGATGGCTGTTTTCCGTAATCGCCGCATTGGGATAACTACCGCTATCAACCAGGATTTCCTGGGCAATGATGAATATTCGAATAGCCTTCTTAAAGCGGTCGATGTCGAAAGAGCCGTCCTCCCTGCGAAACTTCATAAGGTTGAGCGAGGCCAGGTTGCACGCCGAATCATCGATAAACATAAACTCGCTGCAGGGATTTGAAGCGTTAATGGGACCTGAATTTGGGCAGGTGTGCCAGCGATTGATGGTTGTGTGATATTGCAGGCCGGGGTCACCGCAGATTCTTGTTCCTTCCGAGATAAGGTTCATCAGCTCGCGTGCAGAATGCTGCTCGAGCGGCTGGTTCGTTGTTACCGTATAGGTAGTCCAGGTAGCGTCTTTCTCGACCGCTTCCATAAACTCATCCGTGACGCGGACCGAAAGATTGGAGTTCTGGAACATTATGCTGTTGTAGGCGTCGTTATTGTAATCACCGCCGTAGCCGGCCTCAATCAGGGCCCAGGCCTTCTTTTCCTCCTCGGTTTTGCAGGTGATAAACTCTTTAATATCGGGATGGGCAACTTTTAGTGACTGCATCTTTGCGGCGCGCCGGGTTTTACCGCCGGACTTGACGACGGCGGCTATCTGGTCGTAAACCCGCATAAAACTCAGCGGCCCGGAGGGTTTGCCCCCGCCGGAAAGCTTTTCGCGACTGCTTCGAAGCGTCGAGAGGTCGGTACCGGTGCCGGAGCCGTGCTTGAAAAGCATCGCCTCGCTGGTTGCCAGCCGCATTATATCAGCCATAGTGTCATCTACCGACTGGATAAAGCAGGCGGAGCCCTGTGGGTATTCGTAGCTGTTCTCACAGGCCGTTGCCTTTTGTTTGCGGATGTCCCAGTGGAAATTGTGCTCACTGCCGGCGATGCCGTAGACGTCCCACAGGCCGACATTGAACCAGACGGGCGAATTAAACGCACCATATTGATTGACACAAAGCCACGTCAATTCCCGGTAATAATTTTCTGCATCCTCAGCGGATGCAAAGCAGCCGTTCTTTTTGCCTCTGTCTGCAATAGCCCTGCAGACCCGGTCCACAAGCTGCTTGACGGAGTATTCGCGCTGGCCGGTTTGCGGGTCGCCATAAAAATACTTGCTTACTACGACGTTAGTGGCAAGCTGGCTCCAGGACATCGGCACTTCGACATCTTTTTGCTCGAATATTATCTCGCCGCTTTCGCTTGCGATTTTGGCCGAGCGTTTTTCCCATTGCAACTCGTCAAAGGGATGTACGGAAGGCGTGGAAAAAAAGGGAGGTATCTTCAAGCCACGACCTCTCTGAGCCGAAAACTCTGACGGCAATCCATTGTTCTTCAGACCATCGGGACCAGCAGTGGAACTCATTTCTCAAGCCTCCCCGTAAAAAGCAAAGACTATTGCCTTGACAACTGATAAAATTAATTAAGAACCCAATGTGAAAATCTAAAAATATGAATTATAAGGCCGGCTATCCAAAAAGAAGCCAAGCTCTATCCAAAAAAGAGACACTTTGCCCTATGCACTAAATGCAAAGATTTAATCGGTAGGCATCCGTTCCCGGAGGCACTACATAAAGGACAGGGGTCAATCCTAACACCATATATAGTACCATCAAGAGGAAATTTTTCAAGAAGTTTTTCCGGTTTCGTTAGTCCTTGTCAGAGCTATAGCTACGAGAGAAAAAAAAATTAATAACACCTCAAGAACTAATGTTTCAACCTGATTTTTTCAGAAACACGTGAAAATCGCCCATCCCACTGTGTGTTATAACTGCTTTATTGAACGAGACTTATAGGAGAAGCGAAACTTTTTTGCCCTCATATACTTTTTGGAACCCCCCGTATAACCCCAAAATATAAGGCCTTACAGCGTCAATCGACTATGCGCCGGTAACGAGAAGCATCTTTCTCTGCTGTCCAGGCAGGATTAAAATACCAACATTTGATATGGAGCCGTTGATAAGCTGTCTGGGGCTTGAGCGATTTCTCCACAGAGATTTTTCACCACCAAGCAAGATTCTTCGACACAGATTAACACGGTTTTGTATTTAGCGTAGATTGAAAATAAACAGAATGCCTCCTCTCTTACTTTCTTACCCAACCATCTTTCGGCAATCCATCGATTGCACTACAGTGAATTGTTTCGATAAGAGATTCTTTCCAAATTTCTATATGCCATAAGATAGTATTTTGGCTGTGCTGGATTCCATCCACTTTAAAGGAATTTACAGATTCTGGAGTTATGCTGTTAAAATACTCTTTAACGGTCATCGAGGGAATAGATGGCACTTTGGGTCTTTTGAGGTTGAGGTCGAGTTTGACGCCGGAAACCTCAATATGTAATACTGCCTCAAATATCTTTCCACATAATTCTTTTGTGATGTCGAGTGAAAAACTTTTTAACGGGCTAAACTCATAGTAATATACTTTCCCCATTTTTCAACCCTTTCAATCATTCTTTTTTGTCCGTTGGTATTACATGTGCATTAATTATAATTACAATGGCAATAAATAATACGCCATAAATTACATCTATCAGCCGCCAAAGTTCGTGCGAAAGGTGAATCGGAATCAGTGGATTAAACAGGACCTGGTTAAGTGCCAGCCAGCAAGCGGCGGCTCATACGCAACCCGTTTTTCGTCATGTGTAATAATTCGTCTCATACACCTCCTCCATTATAACCCCGAAACCCCATATAATTTATGCCATGATTCAGATTTTTTTTCTGATAATCTGTGAATTTATGTCGCCTTACAAATATTTTATACAGCATAATCCGCTTAATCAGCAAAGCCCATAATAGGCCTTGACATCTTTTGGACGCCGACAAGGAAAAAGGCTGATGAATCGGAAAAATCCTGCCATAAATGTTTTTGTTATAACTGCGAGACTTGTCCTGAGCAGGCCTGTCCCGAGCAGACCTGTATTGAGCTTAGTCGAGGGAGTCGAAGGAGCAGGCACCTAATTTGCTGTGTAGAACCATGTCATTTCGACCGTAGTGAGTCCCGATTTACTCGCCTCGGCATAGCCAAAGACGAAGCCGGGCCGGGACGAACGAAGTGGAGAAATCTAATTTTAATGAATTCCTCCACGGAGCACATCCAGTTTAAAAAATTTGTTCCTGGATTCCCGCTTTCGCGGGAATGACAAAGTCATTAAAATAAATCGCTGTATGGGCAAAAGGGAAGAAAAACTAAAGCAGATTCGAGAACAGATACAGGGCTTTCCGAACGGTCCCGGCCTGTATTTTATGAAGGGCCGCGGCGATAAGGTTCTGTACATAGGCAAGGCAAAGAATCTTCGAGCAAGAGTCAGCAGCTATTTTCAGCCGGCCTCCGAATTGCTTTCATCCCGCGGACCGAAAATTATGGAAATGGTCAACAAGGTCTACACAGTTGACTTCATTGAGACGAAAAATGAAGTCGATGCCATTCTGCAGGAGGCCCGGTTGATTAAAGATATTCGTCCGCCTTACAACTCGGACCTTACGGACGACAAAAGTTTCCCGTATCTGCAGATTACTACAGCGGATGATTTCCCCGGCGTCTATATGACACGAAAGCCTCAGGAAAAGGGAAGCCGGTTATTCGGACCATTCACCGGCGCAAAGGACCTTCGCGCAGTTCTCGTGCTGCTGCAAAAGATTTTTAGATTCCGTACGTGCAGTCTCGAAATTCGTGAGAGTGACGAGAAGCGAAGATTCTTCCGGCCCTGCATTCTTTACAGCATAAAACAGTGCGTCGCACCCTGTTCGGCAAAGATTGATAAACGTGAATATGCAAAAATCATCCGAGACCTCGTAAAATTTCTCAAATCGAAGCGGTCTGTAATTCTGCGGCAGCTTAACAAAGAAATGTCCGAGGCGGCTGCAAAAATGGAGTATGAAAGAGCCGCAATGCTGCGCGACCGGCTTCGCCTGATAGAACGGCTCGACCGGCGGGGCTCCGTTGAGCTGGACGTTCAGCCGGAAGTCTTTGCCGGCGACCCGACAGAAGCACTGATGGAGCTACAGAGCATACTCGGCGCCGATGGGCCAATCAGGATTATCGAAGGAATCGACGTGGCAAATATCGCCGGCGCCGAGGCGGTCGGCTCACTGGTAAAGTTCATTGACGGAAGACCTTTTAAAAGCGGGTATCGAAGATTCAAAATTAAAACGGTTAAAGGCATCGATGATTATGCGATGATTGCCGAGGTAGTAAGACGCAGATACAAGTATGCGCTGGCGGGCGAAGAGCTCTGGCCTGAGCTTGTTTTAATTGACGGCGGATTAGGTCATCTCCACGCCGCTGAGGAAGCCTTCAAAAAAATGTTTGCTGCAAACGGGAAGACGCACGACACAAAACACGATATGCCCAGAACGAAAATCGCTGCCATTGCGAAAAAACAGGAGGAGATTTTTCTGCAGGGAACAAATAAGCCGTTAAGGCTGCCGGCCCGCTCGCCGGCAAGAAAACTACTACAATACGTCCGCGACGAAGCCCACCGCTTCGCCCAGCACTATCACCACATCCTGAGAAGAAAAAAAACACTCAACCAAAAATCTTGAAGCGAGATTTCACGATTAGCCAGGCTGTCAGGGTCGAACGAACCACGAGGCGATTTGAAGAAGGATACGCTTCAGGAACGGTCTTGTGTAGGAGGTTGCTCTTAATGTTGCTTTGACGGCCTCGGCAAGGCCGTCGCCTTCGCCGCCTGGAAGCATCGTATTAGCAACGTTGGCGGTCTCGCTGATTTGGTACTCGTAGCCGCGAATAATTACTGCAGGCACGCCGGCACTGGTTTGCCCGAATACAAGTGCGCTGGCGCTGCACATCTCATGAACCGTCAGGTCAATCCCGCCGAACTTGGGCTTGCCGTATTTATCCTTCTGGCCGAACTGCTTCGAGACCGGCTCGATGCCGCTTGAGCCGACCGCAAAATCCATCGTGCCGAACGGAATCATTTCAGTATCGGCGAGAATCACGGCAACGGTCTTGCCGGTTCGTTGCTGAATTTGCTTTCTTATTTGGCTTGCGGCCCCATCAGGGTCGGCGGGCATAAAGCTGACAACGCCCGCCGGGTGGTTCGAGCCGTCAATGCCTGCATCACAGGTATGAATCCTGCCTTCCCTGCTTAAAGTGATAACGACGGCCTGCTCGTGCTCACAGAGCTTATCACTTGTCTCGAGGTCTTGCGAAGCGCTCATTATATGTTGTTTAACTTTCCCTTTAATAGGAATGATAGCAAGAATTTTGTGCCCTTCGTCGAAAATCATCTGCAACCATTTGGGGTCTTTGCCGGTCTTTCGAGAAATCGCCATGGCTTTTTTGCCCGGCCTGACATCACTCATCTTTTTCATCAATCCGAGGGCCTTTGAAACAATCTTGCTTGTAAGAACAATAATATCCCTGTCTTTTATTCCACCGGCCTCATCGGCTGCGCAGTCGATAATAATCCCCGCCAGGTCGTCACCGGCCTTAATTTCCGGTATGCTCTGCAGGCCCAATACCTCGATTTTTTTCATCAAGGATTCCCCTGAATTCATTTTCTAACTGTGGCTGCTGTTCTATACCCGACGTTTCGCGGCTTTGTTGCTTCACAAGACCGCTCAGGCGAACGTCGTTACCGAATTGTTTGATATTGACATTATCCAGGCCGACCGCTTCGGTCAGCTCCGCCAGCGCCTCGGTTATGTCAGCGGCTCCTTCGGCGCCCAGAAGCTTCGGTGTGACATAAACGCAAATCTCATTAACCAGCCGCTCCTTGAGAAATGACGCAATCACTTTTGGGCCGCCTTCGACGAGTAGCTGGGTTATGCGACGTCTGCCAAGCTCATCGAGCAGCAGGTTTATCTCGCAATGGCCGGAGTAGGCCGGCAGGGCGAGAACCTCAGCATCCTTCTTATTAATCCTTGCAACGGTGGTTGAATGTTCTTCAACCGCCTGGCGACCGCTTACAATCATAACCGGCGCCTTTTTGGTGTTTCTTAATAGCTTACTTCTCATCGGAATT
Source organism: uncultured Pirellulales bacterium (assembly GCA_964481525.1). Lineage (GTDB taxonomy): Bacteria > Planctomycetota > Phycisphaerae > Sedimentisphaerales > CAYZTY01 > CAYZTY01. Next base: position 3,956 of record CAYZTY010000044.1, on the reverse strand, counting down.
CTTAAACGGCTGTCCAGGACGATTCTCAAGGGCTGTCTCCGCGTTCTGGGCCGGACGGTCAGCGACGGGTCATCGGCCAGGACGGTATTTATGCCCACCAATATGCCTCCGACACGATGTCGGAGTTTGTGCGCATCACTCCGGCTAAGCTCATTCGAGACCCATCTTTGCGTGGTATCTGCGTACGCAGCCTTGCCGTCGATGCTCTGTGCCCACTTTAGTATCACCCAGGGTTTTCTGGTGGTAGTGAATTTGAAAAAGGGCGCGTTAAGTTGCCGGGCCTCCCGCTCGCAGAGACCAACCTGCACTTCGATACCTGCCCGGCGTAAAAGCTCGATACCTTTGCCATTGGCGTGCGGGGAGGGGTCAATCGCGGCGACCATCACTTTGGCCGGTCTGGCCGCGATTATCGCGTCAGTACAGGGCGGTGTTTGGCCTTGGTGAGAGCACGGCTCGAGCGTTATATACATCGTAGAGCCGGCAGGGTCGGCGGCCAGCGTCTTACAATCCTCAAGTGCATTTATCTCCGCGTGGCTCTCGCCGAATTTCCTGTGCCAGCCTTTGCCGATAATCTGAACCGATTTGACGATAACACATCCAACAGCAGGATTAGGCTCAACAGAGCCAACCCCTCGCGCGGCCAGCTTCAAAGCCGCCAGCATATATTTTTCATCCTGGTTATTCATCATCATTTTGCATCCCCACCAATAATTTTTAAAAATTGCTCTTCGTTTATTATTTTTACGCCCAGCTTTTTTGCCTTTTCAAGTTTACTGCCCGGCTCTTTTCCGGCCAGGACGAAGTTGGTCTTTTTGCTCACACTGGAAATAGCCTTGCCGCTGTTATCCTTTATCGCCCGTTCTATCTCCGTACGGGTGAATTTTTCCAACGTGCCGGTTACAACGATTGTTTTGCCTGCGAGACTGGTTCGCTTTTTTCTCCCCGGCCGCTCAGGTCTCAGGCCCTCATCCATCAATTCTTTTATTATACGGCGGTTCTTCTCGTCAAGAAAATACTCATAAACACTTTTAGCCACGACCGGCCCAACCTGCTCTATTGCCTCAAGCCGGGCTTCGTCAGCCTCCATAAGCGCCTCGAGTGAGCCGAACTCCTCCGCGAGAATCTCGGCAGATTGACTACCAATATGTCTGATACCCAGTGCCGCAATCAACCGCCACAAAGGCCGGTGCTTGCTTGCTTCAATCGCGTCTATGACGTTGGTTGCGCTTTTCTCAGCCATTCTCTCAAGCTCAATTAACTGCTCCTTACGCAGCTTGTAAATATCAGCGAAGTTTTTTACAAGCCCGCTCTCGATTAACTGGTCAATCAGTGCGGGGCCCAGGTGCTCGATATCCATCTGGCCCCGGCCGGCAAAGTATTGCAGCCGTTCTTTCAATTGCCCCAGACAGCCGGGATTTAGGCAGCGTATGTAAACACCCTGCGGGTCGCGAGCGATTTTCCCGCTGCAGTTCGGACAGCATTCGGGTGGCTTGAATTTTTTAGCTCCGCCCGGCCGGCGGTCCTTTTTCACCTGCACTACCTGTGGTATTATTTCGCCGGCCTTCTCAACAATGACGGTATCACCGCAGCGAATGTCGAGCCGGTCCATTTCGTCAAAGTTATGCAAGCTTGCCCGCTTGACCGTGGTGCCGGAAAGCTGCACCGCTTTAAAATTCGCCACCGGCGTCAGGATTCCACTTTTGCCTACCTGCACATCTATAGATTCGACAATAGTCTCAGCCTGCTCTGCTGGAAATTTATATGAGATACACCACCGCGGCGCTCTGCCGGTCGCACCAAGAATTTCCCGCTGGTCGAACCGATTAACCTTCACAACCATCCCGTCTATATGATAGTCCAGCGAGTGTTTCCTTTCGCCCCAGCGAAGACAAATTTCGATTACCTCATCTATGTTACGGGCTTTGCTTATATTTTGATTAACCGGCAGACCCAGCTTCTTAAATTGCTGCAGAGCCTGGTAATGATTGTCCGCCAAAGGCCCGCTCATTCGGCCGGTTGCATACGCGAAAAAGGCCAGATTTCTTGTGGCGGTTATTCTCGCATCCAATAGTTTCAGCGAGCCGGCCGCTGCATTTCGCGGATTTGCAAACAAAGGCTCACCCGCTTCTGCCTTAAGCTCATTCAACTGCTCAAAGGATTTTTTTGGCATATAAACCTCGCCCCTAACCTCGAACACACTCGGTGCATTAGCTGCATCCATAAGTTTCAAAGGCACCGCCTTTATCGTTCGAACATTGGCTGTAACATCATCGCCAACCTCGCCATCACCCCGAGTTGCCGCGGTAACAAGCAGGCCGTCCTCGTAACACAGGCTTATAGCCAACCCGTCAATCTTCAACTCCACCACATAGTCGCAATCCTTTGTGCCCAGGCCCTTTCGCACGCGCTCGTCAAAGGCCCGTAATTCATCATCGCTATAAGTGTTATCGATACTGAGCATAGCCACCGCGTGCCTTACCGTCTTGAAGCCCTCTAAAGGTTGGCCCGAGACCCGCTGCGTGGGCGAATCGGGGCTGATAAGCTCAGGATAGGCCTGTTCGAGCTTCTTAAGCTCGGCAAAAAGCCGGTCATATTCCCGGTCGCCAACCTCGGGCCTGCTCAGCACATAGTACAGATAGTCGTGCCGTTGAATCCGGCCGCGAAGCTCCTCAATTTGCTCTTTAATATCCTTACTCATCAGGTTTTACTTTATGCTCCAGCGCCTAATTTTGCAAGACTGCAGTTTCACACGGGGGATTGTAACAGAATCTATTGATTTTGCTTTTTTTTACTATGCCAAGCGTAAGAGAAACCGTGCTTTAGTCGCCCCGCCGCTGGTGTGCAGGAAAATTTACAGTGGTGGTTTAAAAAAATATCAAACAACAAAGAGATGATATAATTTTAAAAAAAACGGCGTCCTAACAACAGCCGGTAGCGTTGGCGAACTCTCATCGGCCGTCGACTCAGGACGCCGCGAAAAAGGAACGGGTATGTTTTGCTTCAGCCTCAATATTTTCTGAGGCCGAGCCGACTATGGCGCGCAGCACCGGCACCGCGACTATGTAAATCGGCTCCTCCGAAGGCCGCTAACAGCTTGATTTTGTCTCAGACTTACTTATAGAAATGCTAAACCGCGATTTGCTTCAAAACTATGAACAATTACTTCTATAAATCATCAACCTTTTCAGGTCTCGTTAACATTTTTCTGTATCCATATAAAGTATACACGATTTTCAGATGAAGTCAATAAACAACCGGACAAAGTAATAATATCTTTTTTTCCAACAGCAAAAAAACACGGTACGCCACGCATACAATATCGTATCATCCGGATAAGAGCCTTCGACGGTTGCAGACGGGTAGATTTTGCCGGCGATTACTTGCGGTCTTTCAACAGCTTGTACTCGACGCTATCGACCAGTGCTTTCCAGCTTGCGTTAATGACGTTTTCGTCCACGCCGACCGTTCCCCACATTGAATGCCTGTCGCGTGATTCAATAACCACGCGCACGGATGCTGCAGTCCCCGCCCTCGGATTGACAACTCTGACTTTATAATCGATAAGATGCATATCTTTAAGGCTGGGATAATACTTCTCCAGTGATTTACGGAGTGCCGCGTCAAGCGCATTTACCGGGCCGTCGCCCTCCGCTACAACATGCTCGGAAACACCTTTGACATTGAGCTTGACGGTCGCTTCGGTAACTATTTCGCCGGCCGAATTTTTCTCAACATTTACATGATACTTATCAAGCTCGAAGGCCTGCTCATACGTACCCAAAACCCTCTTTACGAGTAAGTCAAAGCTGCCCTCGGCCGCTTCAAACTGATAGCCCTGGTTCTCAAGGTCCTGTACCGTCTTGAGTATCTTCTTTGCAAGGGCTTTATCTTCGGCGATTTTTGCCTTTTCGAGCTTGGCCAGGACGCTCGAAGAGCCGGACAGTTCAGAAATCAGA
>CAYZTY010000043.1:0-20332 GCA_964481525.1 uncultured Pirellulales bacterium | reverse complement strand
AAAAGATTTTGTCGCCATAACCGCGGGCGGGCAGCATAGTTTGGCCTTAAAGAAGGATGGCTCTATCGTTGCCTGGGGCTTCGATGATAATGGTCAGGCGACCGCACCTCTCGGGAACGACTTTATCGCCATAGCGGCAGGCGAGAATCACAATTTAGCCTTAAATAAGGACGGCTCTATCGTTGCCTGGGGTCAAAACAAATATGGTCAGGCCAAACCTCCTAAAGGGAATGACTTTGTTGCGGTAGCCGCCGGCAGGCAGCATAGTCTGGCTATGAAGGCCGATGGCTCCATTGTCGGATGGGGCAGGGATGACTTTGGTCAGGCGGCTCCACCTGCTGGAAATAATTTTGTAGCGATAGCAGCAGGCAAGGCTCACAGTCTGGCTTTAAAGCCTGATGGCTCTGTCGTCGGCTGGGGGGTTAATAACTTTGCTCAGGCCAGACCTCCCAGTGGAAGTAACTTTATCGCCATTAGCGACGGCAGACTTCACAGCTTGGCCTTGAGGAAAGATGGTTCTATTGTTGCTTGGGGAAACAATGTTAATGGTCAGGCCAGTCCTCCTGCCGGGAACGATTTTATCGCCATCGATGCGGGCGAGTTTCATAGTCTGGCCTTAAAGAGAGATGGCTCCATCGTTGCCTGGGGAAGTAATGTTGATGGTCGGTCGAATCCTCCTTCCGGAAATGACTTTATCGCAATTAGCGCCGGCGGAGGACATAATCTGGCGTTAAAGAAAGACGGCTCCATTGCCGCATGGGGATGCAACGATTATGGTCAGACCCTGCCTCCTGAAGGGAAAGACTTTATCGCTGTTAGCGCCGGCAGGGAACACAGTGTGGCCTTAAAGAAAGATGGCTCCATCGTTGTCTGGGGGAGTTTTCTTGATGACCGGGCAGACGCTCCTGATGGAAGTGATTTTGTAGCCATTTCTGCCGGCAACAATCACAGCCTGGCCCTGAAGCGGGATGCTTCTATCATAGGCTGGGGCGACAATTACCATCGTGAGTCCAGTCCTCCCGCCGGAAACGATTTTGTCACCATTGCCGCGGGCACTCATTACGGTCTGGGCTTAAAGCGTAATGGCTCTATTGTCGGCTGGGGCGAAAACGAACGTAGTCAGGCCAAACCTCCTGCCGGATACGACTTTGTCGCTATTGCCGCTGGCCACGAACACAGCCTTGCCATTGTCAAAGCCTGTCCGGATGTGCTTTCCGGTGATATAAACGGCGATTGCAAAGTTGATTGGAAAGACCTGATAATATTTATCAAGCGATGGATGAAGTCTGATAGGATTACCGGCCCGGATAATTTGTAATTGCCGCTAACCTGGCCGGGCGGATGTGACTTAAATCTAACCTACCTGCCTGAATTACTGCCGGTGCATACTCGAAAATGGGTTTGAAAATTCATCGGTTTGCTGTAAACTATCCGATGCTAAGTAAAGATATCTTTACGTGCGAGAGGCATTATGAACCAGTTTGGTATTGAACCATCACAACGGATTAAGCGGCTGCCGCCGTATTTATTCGGCAGGCTTAACGCTCTGAAACTGGCCAAGCGGCAGCAGAACATCGATATTATCGATTTAGGGATGGGTAATCCCTCTGACCCGGCACCGCCGACGGTCATAGATAAGCTCTGCGAGGCGGTAAGGGACCCGCGCAATCATCGCTATAGTGCCAGCAAGGGTATTTTCAATCTTCGGCGTGAGATGGCCAGGCGATATTCGGCCAAATGGGGTGTTGAGCTTGACCCGGAAACAGAGGTACTGGCGTGTATCGGCTCGAAAGAGGGATTCAGCCATCTTTGCCTTGCGATGTTAGGTCCCGGTGACACGGCAATTGTTGCGGACCCTGCCTTTCCCATCCATAACTACGCCGTTGCGCTGGCCGGGGCGAACGTGATTACCGTGCCGTTGGGTAATGACGAGCAGTTTCTGAAAACGGTCGGGATGGTTTGTGAACATCTGTATCCGCGACCAAAGCTGCTGATTCTGAATTATCCGCACAATCCGACTGCAATGACAGTCGATGAAGGTTTTTTTGAGCCGCTTGTGGACTTGGCCAGAAGGCTTAAGATAGCGGTGATTCACGACTTTGCTTACGGCGAGACGTGTTTTGACGGCTACAAGGCCCCGAGTTTTCTTGCGGCGCGCGGAGCAAAAGAAATAGGTGTTGAGTTTACCACGCTCAGCAAGCCCTACAATATGGCGGGTTTTCGGGTCGGCTTTGCGGCGGGCAATAAAATGATGTTGGACGCGCTGGCGACTATAAAGGGGTATTACGACTACGGGATATTTCAGGCGGTCCAGATCGCGGGAATAATTGCACTGCGTGATTGCGACAGGGAAATTATCGAGCAGAACAAGAGATACCAGTCGCGTCGTGATGTCGTTTGCGAGGGATTGACAAGACTCGGATGGCAGGTGGACAAGCCCCGTGCTTCGATGTTTGTGTGGGCGAGGGTTCCTGACGAACATTTAGCGGGCAAGGGCAGCATCGATTACGCGATGGATCTGATGGAACACGCCAACGTTGCCATTGCGCCCGGCAGGGCATTTGGCGAAAACGGAGAGGGGTATATGCGGATTGCCTTGGTTGAAAATGAACAGCGCCTTCGCCAGGCGATTCGCAACATTTCACGATTCGTCCAGCAAAAGCCGTTAAAAAGAACACGGGTAAGCAGAGAAGGTTAGTTTGCGGGGAAATTCTCTGATGGAATTAAACCCGTCGAGATTCTATCGGATGCAATTAAATTTTTACTCGAATGGAAGTTTTTTTGAAAAAATTCTTAAATGGAAGCGCCGGTAAAATCAACGGTATCGGTTCAAAGACAATAAAGTTACCGGACAATGCCTTTTCGAATATGGAACCGGCCGCTCAGCACGAGAAAAGTGCTTGACTTTTTAGGACAAATGCATTCTAATATGTGCAGGTTTTGACAAACCGATTAATGGGTGGAGTAAACTCTTCATACGACGTGTGACTTTGCATAGCTTTTTTAGTCTGATAATAAAACACACGTAATGTAGGGGGCAGAAAACTCACAAAAGGGCATTTGTGCCTTTTAGCGCTGGCAGTTTGTCCGCGCACATCTTTAGGGAGAAGAGAGGGGAAAGGTCTTAAAGGGCGACAGTGCTTCTGAATCTGAATAAACTACCTTTGTTTGCCGGGCCGTGTTCGCGGACGAGTTGGACAGGGGCAACCTGGGGGAGGCGTAATCATTGGCTTTTGATATTCTTATCTCTGCTGGGACTTCTGACGCACACCACTTACGCCATACCTGAGGGTGGAGAGAAAATAATGTTCGGCGAAGAATATTTTTATACAGGCAGTTTATACGAGCCGAAACGCATCGACGCCCGGGTCTGGTATGAGGTCTACAGGTACGACAGCGATAACGGCGACGAATATCTCTACACATATCGTGTATTCAATCAGGAACCTTCTCCCCCGCCGGACGATTCCATTTCGTCGGTGGGGCTGGAATTGTTTTCTGTTGGTATATTTGAGGGGGCTGACGCTCACAGTCCCGGCTTTGAGTATGGGCTGGGCGATGGTGAGGTGGTTCCGACCGCGCAATACGTTATTGGCGAGCCGGCTCAGAGTGTTACATTTCTATTTCTACTTGGACCACTTGATATCGGTGAATACTCTGCGCTTTTAACCTTCTGGAGTGATGATGCGCCGGGGATGGAGTACGGGACGTTGTGTGGCGGCGGCATCAGCCAGGTTGGCAATCTGCCTGCGCCGGTTCCTGAACCGGGTAGTCTCTTACTGCTTGGCGCTGGAGCGATGACTGCACTTGCCGGCAAGGGGACCTCATTAAAACGGCATAAATAAAAGCGTCAAAAATACAAATAAATCTCTAAACAACTTGCAGAAAAAAGGAGGGTGATGATGAGGAAGAAAATTGTGGCCCTAAGTATGTTGTTGGCCCTGACGTGCGCCGCACAAACTGCCAGTGGACTACCGTACACCGGCACTGTGGAGTATAATTTCTCTGAGGGGGGTAGAGTTCTGAGCGGACATATAGACTTCGGCGTTTTCGATACAGAGGTCGACTACTTCGGTCTTACGCCGCCCGGCGATGGCCAGTATATCTACGCGTATCAGATATTTAACGACCAGGGTTCTGCTCAGGAAGCGGTTGGATATTTCGCTGTCTTACTGGGAGGAGCAGCCGTCGACGGCGTCGGTACAGATTTCTGGCAGGGCGATACGGCAGCCGTTGAACCAAACCGGGCATTCTTCGACGACGAGGGAGACGCGGTCTTTCTGTTCCAGGAAGCTAATACAGAAGGGGACTCGTTGTTGAATGAAGAAACCTTGAAACCGGGCATGCATTCCTGCGTGATAATGTTTACAAGCGACAATGACTGGCAAGCCGGTGATTACCAAATAAGCGGCGGAGGCTTGGGCAGCCATGAAACTGTCTTTCCGGGACCGACTCCGGAACCGGCAACGATATTCATACTTGCTATGGGAGCGGGCACGGCCTTTGTGGTGAAGAAGAAATCCTCTTAACCTGATTTCCCAACCGTGAATCTGCGCACAAAAGCGGGAAAAATGAAGACAGACAATTCAAAAACAATTGTGATGTGGTCAATTGTAACGCTGTTTTTTATGACCGCGGCGCCGGCGTATTGTCAGGTTGACGATTACGTTCTCATGGTAGAGCAGACACCGGTGCAGGGCGGCGAAGTAACCCCGTCAGCGGGAGTTCACAGATTCGATTTGGGTGATGTTATTACCTTATCCGCCGTACCCAACGCAGGTTATCAATTTATGTACTGGCTTGGTGATGTTAGTGAAGTAGCGAGCAGCAGCACGACGGTACTGCTCGATGGACCGAAAATAGTTATAGCGGTTTTTCAACGGGCCGAATTCGTCTTTGTTCTGGAAGAAGAGCGGTCAAGTGTTGGAATGGGTAGCGAATTAACAAGATATAACTATACGTACCTGGGCGGTGGAAGCGCCAGCCCGGGAGCTTATAGGATACCGGAAAGGTACAAGTGGCCGCCGTTGCCACCGGAGGAAGAGGAGGAAGAAGAGAAAGATGATTTTCCGGTACCTGAGCAGGACTTTCCGGTACCGGAGCCGGCCTTTCCTGTGCCGGATAACGAGGTACCGATTCCAGAACCGGCAACAGTTTTTCTGCTTGGCCTCGGTGGATTAATACTGCTCCGCAAAAAACGCAGAAAACATATTCTTAAAGAAAAACAAGGATGAAAAAATCAAGGATAATTTGGGTGTTGTTGCTTGTTGTGGCATTATTTGTGCACGGAACGGCGCTTGCAACATCTGTTTTGTTTGATTTTGAGGATGCTCCATTTATGGGGGGCGCTGGGGAAATTGAGGAGTATATGGAAAGCGTGTACGACTCCGATGTTACTATGATAGGCGGTAGAGTAGCTAATTGGTCACCTGGGCCTCATGGTCCCTTTGGTCCCGGGCCTCTTGGGCCTGACAATTACATACAGGCAGGGCCTGACTATTGTCCATCTTCGTGGTTCTCGTTTTCATTTAACGAAGTTCCAATAACGTCGGCATCTTTCGATTGGGGTACAAAGTTAGGGGTCGAGGGACCTATCCCTCTGCCGGTCGTTGCCTTACAAGTTTATGCCGATGACGTTAAGATTTTCAGTCGGGAGTGCGATTGGCAAGACTCTTCTGGTAATACTGGGATGTTGTTTTTTGATTTGCCTGTAACAACCTTGAAGTTTATGTTGGTGGGCCCCGCCTTCTTTGAAATCGAGATTGATAATCTCACGGTGACGCCGGTTCCTGAGCCGGCGACGATTGCTTTGATGACATTTGGGGCTATGGGATTCGTCCGTAACAGGTGGTTCGGATAAAGTCCTTAAAATATAAGCCAACAACCGAGGCAAAACTTCGGTTGGTATATCTTGTTTTTGACGCTTTGGTTTCCAGATTTTTTTAGGGGGATTTAGGGCAAAAAGGCGCGGTTTTATATCCCCGAAACCGTATCTTAAAGGGCAGCCTTGGCTATTCGGAGGAAGGGGCCAAGGAGCCCAACGGCCGGGAGGTTAAATACCTCCTGGCTTTTTTGTTAATTTCAGGTTTTTGGCGGGTTTCTGCCGGGTGGGTCAGGACTTTCTGAATACCGCGACTATATTTTCCAGGTCCACAACAAAAAGGCGATTATCGCCCTCAAAATCGACTGGTATAGCGCCCTTAGGGTTGAAGAGGACCTTGTCGTATTTGCTGAGTGGCACGTCAGGTGAATTTCCAACCTCGGCAGAGACGGCCACAATCCGGCCGGTCAGGGTGGGGATTTCTATATTATCGGGCAATTGTATGCCCCCTTTTGTCTGCTTTTTGTCCTCGTCCTTGCGGATTAGAACTCGCTTGCCTATCGGTTCGACAGTCTCGAGCTCGGAGGTCTTGATTTGTTTATTTTCCTTCATTATCCAATGTCCCCAATAGGGAGATAACGAATCCACGGCACGTCTTGGACGAAAGGGCTCTCAGGAGTATTATACATACCCGTTAGTGTTTGTTCAAGCCTACCCCGCGATTCTAATATAAAATGGGCTGTAAGTGTAGCTTCGGAGCCGGATTAGGGACCTGGGACGTCAAAAATGCGGTGGGGTAGCGGTACTTAATCCGCGGCCGATGGAATCAGGAAATATTTTGCAATTCCAGTCAAGATTTGAACAGCACCTTGCCGATAAAACTTGAAGAAGGCGTATTGAAAAGTGCAATTTTCTTCCTCCTCCTCCGAAGCAGTAACGTGTGTTCACCGTGCGTTACTGCTTTATTATTTATATACCTTTTTTCGTTTGGTTCCGAGAGCTTCGTAGAGCTGTTCGGGCTGCTTTGGGGGCCAGTTTCCTTCAGACTGAAGGCGTTTAAGATTCTCGAGTTGTTTGATGGAAACAATTGTTCTGCACTTCGGGAATCTGTTACAGCCGAGGAAAGGCCCTCTTTTACTTTGTCGTATGACTAATTCACCCTTATTGCATTTATGACACACCAGGCCGGTCGACTCAGGCGGCGGCGAGGGTGGACGAACATTGCCATCTTTGTCCAGCTTTAAGATGGTTTTACAATCCGGGTAGCGCGAACAAGCAAGGAAAGGCCCAAACCGCCCGTGCTTGTATACCATATCGCCTCCGCAGGCCGAGCACTTATGCTCTGTGGGCTGGTCCTGAAGCATTTTACCTTCTTTATCGCATGGAGAGGTAAATTTGCAGTCCGGATAGGCCGAGCAGCTGAGAAACTTCCCTGTCTTGCCGAACCGGTAGACAAGTTTACTTCCACACTTGGGACAATTGTACTGGCTGGGCTTGGTCTCGGCCTTTGCATGTTTCATCAGCTTAGTAGCTTTATCGAGGCTTTCCTTGAAAGGCCCGTAGAACTCATTGAGCACATTGAGCCAATCAAGATGCTGCTCTTCGATTTTGTCTAATTGCTGTTCCATATGTCTGGTGAAGCTGAGGTCCATTATCTTCGGGAAGTATTCGTTGAGCTTATCGGTAACAACTTCGCCGGTGTCGGTGGCGTAGAACTTGCCGTTTGTTTTCTCGGCATAACCTCTGGCCTGAATGGTCGAGATAATTGCTGCGTAAGTGCTGGGCCGACCGATATCTTCCTTTTCAAGGGCCTTTACCAGAGAGGCCTCTGAATACCGTGCGGGCGGCTTTGTGAAATTCTGTACGGCCTGTATATCAACAGCTCTTAGCCGCTGGCCGGGCTTGAGCACCGGCAGCTGTGGGTCATTTGAGTTGTTCGACCGCCAGAGGTTCATAAAACCTTCGAAGAGCAGGACCCGCCCGGAAACCTTATAACGGCAAAGACCCAAAGGAGTTTGCGCGTCTAAATATAATGTTGTAACGTCCCACTCGGCCGGTTTCATCTGACAGGCAAGGAACCTTCGCCATATCAATTGATAAAGCTTGTACTGTTCGTCGGTAAGGAACGGTTTGATATCGTCCGGGGTAAGGTCGGGGTCGGTGGGGCGAATGGCTTCGTGCGCCTGTTGTGCGCTCTTTTTTGCAACGTATATGTTGGGCTTTTCAGGCAGATAATCGCCGCCGATATTGCGGCCGATGTATTTGCGGGCGTCGTCGATTGCCTCCTCGGAAAGATGTGTACTGTCGGTTCTCATATAAGTAATCAATCCGAGAGCTCCCATTGAACCAAGGTCAATGCCTTCATATAACTGTTGGGCAACCAGCATAGTTCTGGCTGTAGTGAAACTTAATTGGTTAGCAGCGGTCTGCTGCATAGTGGAAGTGATAAATGGCGTAGGCGGCTTCGATGTGGTTCGTTTTGTTTGCACATCGCCGATTTTGAATTCGGCGTTTTTAAGAGCCTCGAATATACGGTCGGCTTCCTGTTTTGTAGAGGCGTGGAATTTTTCGCCGTTAACCTCGTAAAACTCAGCCTTGAAGGCGTTACGAGCGGCAAGCCATTCGTTCTGCTCGGCAATAGTGGGACCTTTCTCCTCAGGCCGTTCGACGCCGAGAAAATCCCGCCACTGCTGTTGATAATCTTCGTCCAGGTTGGTAGTAAACGCCGCAGGAATAAGCCAGTATTCCTCCGGCTTGAATTGTGTGATCTGGCGTTCCCTTTCGACCACCATTTTGACTGCAACCGACTGAACGCGACCGGCGGAAAGACCGCGGGCCACTTTCTTCCACAAGAGAGGACTTATTTGGTAGCCGACAATTCTATCCAGTATTCGCCTTGTCTGCTGGGCCATAACCTTATCCATATCGATTCTGCCCGGCTGAGCAAAGGCGGATTGTATCGCATTTCTGGTGATAGCATTAAACACTACTCGGTAGGTCTGCTGCTCAGGCATATCGAGAAGCTGAGCGACGTGCCAGGCAATTGCTTCACCTTCGCGGTCCAGGTCGGTGGCAAGGTAAAGATTTTGAGAGTTTTTGGCGGCGGCCTTGAGAGATTGTACGATACGCTTCCGGCCGGGCACCACATCATAGGTGGGCTTGAAATCATTTTCAATATCGACGTTGAGACCTTTTGACGGAAGGTCGCGGATGTGTCCCATCGAGGCCTTTACTTCGAAATCGGGGCCCAGATATCTGTTTATCGTTTTGGCCTTCGCCGGCGATTCCACCACTACAAGTGACTTTTTTGTTTTGGCTGATTTTGCCATAAATCCTGTTTACTCATTCATATTTGGTTTTCAGTGATATTTACTTGTCGGCTGTTTTAAAAAGAAAATTTAGTAAGGACAGATATAAGCGATGTAAAAAAATGTCAAGGAAAAACAAAATTTCGTAAATTATTTAGACGTAAATAGAGTAAAAAGCGGCAGATAAACCGTATGAACGGCTATTTTTATTTTTCTTTATGATGTTTTTAATAATTTTTCAAGTAGTGGTTTTAGTTTTCGGACGGCTTTGCCACGGTGACTTATCGCGTTTTTTTGTTCAGACGTTAGTTGAGCAACGGTTTTGTCCAATTCCGGAACGAAAAAAACCGGGTCATAGCCAAAACCATTTTTGCCAATTTCTTCTTCAGATATAACACCTTCCAGTGTCCCTTTGGTTTCAGCTAAAATTCCTTCCGGACTTGCCCGCCGCTTGCCCGCCGTTCTTTTGGTGGGTTCATCTGGCGGGCTTGCCAGACAAAGATGACAAACAAACCTCGCTATTCTTTTTTCTACTGGTACATCTTTCAATAGCTCTAATACCTTTGCCATATTCTTATGGTCAAGCAGCGTTCTTTCTTCATCTTTTGCACCTGAAAATCGTGCGCTCTTTACTCCAGGAGCACCTCCGAGCGCATCAACTACAAGCCCTGAGTCGTCGGCGATTGTCCACAAGCCTATCTGCTTCGCGTACCCAACGGCTTTATTGCGTGCATTCTGGGCAAATGTTTCACCGTCTTCTTTCACTTCGTTTATATTCGGAAAATCCGCTAAGCTGAGCCATTCGACATCCAAATCCAGCATAGCCGAGAGTTCAGCAATCTTTCCGGGATTAGTAGTAGCAACGAGAATTTTCATTGAATTTATAAAGCCGCAGATTAACACAGATTAACACCGATTTTGTGCCATGGCAGTGCAATATCAGTAAAACATTTTATCCTATTTTGTTATACAATAACATCGTGTTATCATTCGGTCACACATTCCCCAGCGATAACATGTAAGCTGGGCTGGTTAGTTCATTATCGTCCTTTCTACTTCGGCCAATTCCCGCCAGCCACGCGAGATGCTTTCCTCTGTCCCCATCCATGTTTAATTGCATCAATACGACGCTTCAGTCCTTTCATTCTATCTTCAAGGTTAGCGATTACTTCCTGATATTCTTGCTCGGTATGAATAAGGAAGTAGCCTACATTTGGAATACTTCCAATGGGGAGTTCGTTGTTGATAATAGCCTTACGAATCAAATCTCTAGTAGGCTCCTGAGTGTGGCCAATATCCATTCCAAGAGTACTTTCCAAGTCTCTCGCGTGGATAGCACTGCCTTTGCCATTACCCAAGGCATTGATAAGGTCTTGCACATCTGCCATTGCCTACTCCACTATTTCTTGTCTAAAGGTAAACATAAACAGTATGTGGTATACTATTTTTCACTGGTTCCGCGTAATCATCATAATAAGCCCTGTTGTCTTTTCAATAAGTATCCAAGCTTTTTTGTTTCAAAAATTCAAGCTTAGATTTCAAGACGTGTCGATAAAGCCCCAGTGGCCGCCATAAATCTGTCCTTCAACTCATATTCAAACGAGGTATCAACATCAACCAGGCCGCTCCTTATGAGATGGGCATTGAGAAAGGTTTTGTTCTGTAAATATAGGTAGCAAAGTAAATTTTCGTCTTTGTCATGTTTAATCGTGTCAAATTTCATAAATACCCTTTGTCCGTGAGTCTTGTTTCTCAGGAATTCGACAGCAGCATCGCGTGCCCCCTTTTTTTCTCTGACACCAAGTAACCGAATGTTCAGACCGTCCCCGACAATTAATCGTGCAGGTGATATAATATCTTTGACCTGATAGTACGTCTCACGCTTGCTGCTTTTATGGTTAATCTTAGAGCCAAACTGTAATTTTCTAGGGTCAACCTTTTTATCGAATTTTACAGGGTCTGTAAAAATAATGGGGAGTTTTTTTATTTCCTCTTTCCAGTCAATCTCATCCTCCCTGTTCTGTGCGAGTTCAAAACTAAACTTGTCGAAGAATCCTTTGTCTTTCAAAGATAGTTTCTTCTTTATGACGGATAAATAACCGGAGTTCATCTCGTATCCTATCGAATTTCTGTCGAGATTTTTTGCTGCTAATGTGGTTGTCCCGCTGCCTAAGAACGGGTCAAGCACAGTATCGTTAAAAAAACTAAACATCTTGATAAGACGGCGAGGAATTTCTTCTGGAAACATAGCCAGATGGCCGTTTTGTTTTTCGCCGGGAATATTCCAGTGACCAGCGAAATATTGATTCCACTCGTCAATGGTAAGTTTTGATTTTTCCTTAATACTTTTTGGTACACTCCTGCTGATACCGGATTTTTTGAAAATCAAAATGAATTCGTAATCAATTTTGACAATGCCGTTTCGCGGATATGGGAAAGAACCCATTATTGTCGCACCGCCGGTAGTGTTGCAGGTTGTCACCTTTTGCCAGATTATGGCGCCCATATAATCGAAGCCGACCGTCTCACAAAACCTGATTATCTCGGTCCGTATCGGAATAACTTTGTATCGCCCATAGTAAACCGAACGCGCGAACTGGTCGCCTACATTTATGCAAAGCCGGCAGCCATCATGCAAAACGCGACGGCACTCGTTCCAGACGAGATTGAGATTATTAATATAGTCCTCATAGCTGTGGTCAAAGCCAATCTGGCTGCCGTTTCCATAGTCCTTTAGCTGCCAGTAAGGCGGCGAGGTGATAATAAGATGCACAGATTTGTCCGGAACTTCTGTCATACATCTTGAGTCGCCGATAATTATCCTGTGATGCGTCATTCCTTAGCTCTCGTCAGAAATCAAATAAAACCAATCCTATCTCTACCCCATTATGCTTAAAAACCGTAGAAAAGTCAAACCCCACGGTAAACGACCAAAAACCATCAGCTCATCAGCTTTTTCAGCAGTGCCCGCTGGAAGTGGAGTCGGTTCTCGGATTGGTCAAAGATGATGGAATTCTCGGATTCAAATACCTCGTCTGTGATTTCATTGCCGCGATAAGCGGGCAAATCGTGCATAATCTTTACCTCCGCCGGCGCTAGGGCCACAAGCTCCGAGTTGACCTGAAAATCGGCAAAGTCCCGACAGCGGTCCTGCCGTTCAGTTTCCTGACCCATACTAATCCAGGTATCAGTGTAAATAACATCAACGTCGGCAACTGCTTCTTTGGAGTCATTTGTTTGAACAACGGAAGAGGCAGATATTTTGTTAACAGCCTCGATAGTCTCCGCATCGAGTTCATAGCCGGCTGGAGAGGCGATAGACATTTTAAGACCCAGCTTTGCGCAGGCAAAGGCCAGCGAGCGGGCTACATTATTGCCGTCGCCAATAAAACCGATTCTCACTCCGGCCAGTCGTCCGAAATGCTCTTCGATAGTCAGCATATCGGCCATTGCCTGGCACGGATGCGACCAGTCGCTGAGCGCATTTATCACCGGCACCGTTGCGAATTCAGCCAATTCGACAACAGTGCTGTGCTCGAACGTTCGTGCCATTATGCCGTTCACATATCGGCTCAGAACCCTTGCCATATCCTTGACCGGCTCACGCTTGCCGATACCGCCGATGTCCTCCGGCTTAACATAGATGCCGTTGCCGCCCAATTGTGTCATCGCCACCTGAAAACTTATGCGCGTGCGAAGGCTGAATTTCTCGAAGAGCATTGCTAGTGTTTTACCGGCCAGGGACAAATCACGTCCGCCGCCTTTGTATGTTTTTTTCAGCTCACTACTGAGCGCGAGCAGCTCTTTGAGTTGCTCAGTCGTACAATCCTTTATCGCCAGAAAATCTTTCATCCTATTTCACCTCGCCCAAAACGCCGTCAAGTATGTCGATGGCGTCGTCTATTTGGCTTTGGGTTGCGTTCATCGGGGGCATAAAGCGAAGAACGGTCTCCTGTGTGCAATTTATTCTAAGGCCCTTCTCAAGGCATTCATCGACGATTTTTGACCCCGGGCCTGTCAGTTGGACCCCAATCATCAGGCCGATGCCGCGGATATGGTCGATAATCGGGTACTTCGGTTTTAATTGCTGCAGCTTTTCTTTTGTGTATGTGCCAAGTTTGGAAGCGTTCTGCAAAAGATTTTCTTCTTCGATAGCTTCAATTACGGCGATGGCTGCGGCGCAGACAAGTGAATTACCACCAAAGGTCGAGGCGTGCGTGCCGGGCACAAGTGAAGCGGCAACTTCATCTTTTGCCATCATTGCCCCGATTGCAACTCCACCGCCGAGCGCCTTTGCCATAGTCATAATGTCCGGCTCGACGCCAAAGTGCTGATATGCGAACCATTTTCCGGTTCGGCCGACGCCGGTCTGCACCTCGTCAAGAATCATCAGGGCATTTTTCTCGTCGCACAGCTCCCGGATGGCCTGCAGATATTCTTTTGTTGCAACCTTTATTCCGCCCTCACCCTGTATCGGCTCAACCATTACAGCGGCAACTTCGTCGCTGAAGGCCGAGCGAAGAGCGTCAATATCATTAAAAGGTACATAGGTAAATCCCGGCAGCATCGGCAGAAAACCTTTGTGATATTTCGGCTGAGCGGTGGCGGTTACGGTTGCAAAGGTTCGGCCGTGGAAACTGCCCTCGGCGGTTATAAATTTATATTTCTGCTCGGCAGTGTGTTTACGAGCGAGCTTAAGGGCCGCTTCGTTGGCCTCGGCGCCGCTGTTACAGAAGAAAGACTTTCCGCCGAAGGCCCGCTCGGACAATAGCTGAGCTAATTTGCCCTGCTGCTCGGTGTAAAAGGTGTTGTCGATATGAAGCAGTTCGGCGGCCTGGGTGCGGATGGCCTCGACCACCTTCGGATGACAGTGGCCGATTGCACTGACGGCCCAGCCGGGAAACATATCGAGTATTTTGTTGCCGTCGGCGTCGAACATATAGCTGCCGCTGCCTTTTACTATCACCCGCGGAAGGCGCGTATAGTTGCCGATTACGTATTTTTCGAATAGCTCAATTGTCTGTTTGGTATTCATTGTTTTTGTCCTGGATAATGACGGTTACTTAACTATCTCCGTGCCGATACCCTTATCGGTGTAGATTTCAAGCAGCAGCGAATGAGGTATGCGTCCATCGATGATGTGTGCCTTTCTTACGCCGCCGTCGAGTGCGGTTAAGCAGGCCTCAACCTTCGGCATCATACCTTCGATTATGATAGTCTTGGAAATCATCTGCTTGATTTGTTCCGCGCTCAAACTTGATATTTGCGTGCCGGGGTCGCTGCGGTCGGAGAATATTCCGTGTGTGTCGCTTAGAAAGACGAGTTTCTCTGCCTGAACGGCGGCGGCGACCTTGCCGGCGGCGGTGTCGGCGTTGACATTCAATTTTCCACCGGTCTTATCAAGTGCAACGGGCGCTATCACAGGGATTGTCCCTGTAGCACATAGTGTTTGAAGCAGAGTGGTATTGACCTCAGTAATTTGGCCAACCAGGCCGAGGTCCACTTTTCTTCCTTCCGGACCTGCCAGTCTTAACGGCTCGGCGAACAGCACGCAGCTGCTCAGCGAATGCAGGCCCATTGCCTTACAGTCCAATTCGGCGAGGGTTTTACACATCAGAGCGTTTACCTGGTGGATAAGAGTGTGCTCCACAATAGCAAGCGTTCGCTCATCGGTATATCGACGGCCCTGCACCCACACCGGCTCCAGACCGGCCTCGTTCATTGCTTTTGTTATGGCCTTTCCGCCCCCGTGCACGATTACGGGCTGGATGCCGACAGTGGCCATAAAAGCAACGTCACACAGCAATTTCTTTTGCAGCGCGGCGTCCTCAAGAATACTGCCGCCGAGCTTTATGACGACTATTCGGCCGGCAAAGCGGCGGATGTATTCCATTGCCTCGATAAGGGCCTCGGCTTTTGCGATGGCCTGTTCCACAGAATCTGCTCCAAAAATGTCGATTCGAGAAACCAGAAAGCTTATTGTTGTCGGCAGCGAAGGTCAAGTGAAATCAAAATTTGTTCAGACTCGGAGTTTTTCTGACCGGGTCGGTTGAAAGCCAACGGTCGGAATCGAACCGACAACCACTGGTTTACAAAACCAGAGCTCTACCGTTGAGCTACGTTGGCAAAAGTCCTTTTAATTTAATCTACAACGGCAAGGCCGATATTGCAAGGGGATTAGTCGTGCCGTCTCTGGATGCAGGCTTGTGGCGGATTTTCTTTCCTTTGACATTTGAGGACAGGATACATATAACCTTGCTTGAATTATGACAGATAAGAAATATAGTAACGACGTCGAAGCGAGCTGTGCAAAAAAAGGCTGTATGGCCGGAAGCAGATTGTTCAGGCTTTTGGCGGTACGCGCTTTTAGCCTGATTATATTAGGTGCGCTGTTTTGCACGCTGGCGGTAAAGCTCTATATTGCCAATCGTGTGGGTCGCCTTGACGAATATTTTGGGTGGATTTGGGCTGATATTACGATACTCTTAGGTATCGAGTGCATCTTGTCGGTCTTCTGTTTTTTTTGGCGGCGTAAATGGGTTTTGCGGACCGCTTTATGCATTGCGGCGGTGGTGTGCACCTGGTCGGTTATGAACGCCGGCTGGCTGATAGCAACCGGCACTCAGGTCCTGCCGGCCGTCCTTTTGCCGCTGGTACGCGACCCGCTTAATGCTTTTCTAATCATAGGGGTCAATCTTTGGTATCGTCCGGTAGCGGCGGTAGTGCTGCTGGCGCCAAGCGTGCTGGCCCTGGCGTTTTTCTTTATGGTGCTGGCAAGGCCCCTGTGGCAGGACGTGGACGGCAGAGTCTTTTTGAAACGAACTGTTGTCTCGGCAGTATTTATTTTTACCGCGTTTTTGGCCCGTACATCGACTGCCAGGAACAGCTCTGGAAGTGCGATATCCCAGGGGCTGCGTTATAACTGCCAATTGAAAGCTGTCGAATCACTCTTTGGTTACTCCAAAAACGATAAGTTGAAAATTAATTTGGTCGATATCACGCGAAAGGTGCCCGCGCTTGACGAGATTCAAGTCTCGCCGCCCAACCGGGAACGGACGACTCGTTACAATATTGTGGTTCTGATTCTCGAAGGCATACAGTATAAGCTGACGTTGCCCGGTAAAGATGGAGAAAGTCTAAGCCCTTATCTGGCCTTTTTAGCCCGGCAGGGTGTTGAATTTACAAATGCCCGCTGCACGGTCAGTCACACAACCAAGTCGCTGTTCTCAAGTTTGACCGGCCGGTTGCCAAGCGTCTCACAGGATATTGTCGAGGCGATTCCGGCGGAGAAACAGTATGCGAGTCTGGCCGCGATTTTGCGGTCGCGGCTGAATTACAGCACGGCTTTTTTCCAGTCGGCAAAGGGAGATTTTGAGTGTAGGGCGGGACTTGTTTACAATCTTGGCTTCGAGAAGTTTTGGGCGCGAGATGATTTGAAAGACCCTTCCCTACACTTAGGCTACTTGGGCAGTGACGAGTTTGCAATGCTCGAGCCGATAGAGGGGTGGATAAAATCGCAAAGTGTCCCGTTTTTCCTGACGGTGCTTTGCTCGGTTTCACACGACCCATACGAGGTTCCCGAAAGATACGGCCCGGTCGCCAAGGAGCCGATAGAACGCTATCGGCAAAGTATCCGCTACACGGACAAGTTTGTGGCTGCACTCGATGAGCGGCTGGGCGAATTGGGAGTGAGGGACAATACGATTTTCTGTGTTATCGGAGACCATGGTGAGGCCTTCGGTGAACACGACCTGTTTGGACACGAGCGAATACCTTTCGACGAGGTTATGCGTATAGTCTGGATTATGCGGGCACCGGGGATTATCCAAGCGGGCAAAAGAATAAATCTGCTGGCCGGGTCGATTGACCTTACGCCGACAATATTACAACTATTAGGCCTTGAAATGGCCGAGGAGACCTTTGACGGAATTGGCGTTCTTGGGACCTCCCGGGAACAGCGAAAATTGTATTTTGCCACCTGGCTTCGTCAAGGGCCCGTTGGTTATGTCAAGGATACACGGAAGGTTGTTTACGATTCAACGAGTGGGCAGGTCTTTTCATACAACCTCCAAGAGGACCCTGAGGAAATGCAACGGCTGGAGATTGTTGAAGAACAGGCGGCTGGGATTATCGACGAGCTCAACGAGTGGCGGGTTGGAAGTATTTTCCAACCGGCGGCAGACAAGATCGGCAGGAAGGTAGTTTTCGGCTGCTGGCAGTGCAGTTGGAACAATCGAAAGGCATGGGCCAGGTATGCCCCCGATTTAGCCCTGGGCAGCAATAGCATGCTGATTTCTCAAGGGAGCACAGGAAAAATTGAGCATTAACTTTGCAGTTAGTCTCCAGATGGTTTTTAGACTCTCTGCATTGGGTCATGTTTCGTGAAGCCACAGGTGTAACATTGCTTATTAAGAATTCTCAGTATAGATGTAGCCCCACAGTACCGTGAAATATCAAATAGGCACATGTTGCTTTTTGTAAACATCAACTTAATTTATTCTGCTGATTATCAGACTGTCAATTAGCTTACAACATTTGAAAAGGCCCAATTTAATACTATAAAGTTCGAATTGTTGTTTTTTGGAAACATATTATTAAGGATTGCTCCACAATTTTGCTTTCGCTAAATGACTCATCCGAGCGTAACTATTTTCTTAAAGAGCTGTTATGGATTTACGCAGAATGTCTCTGGTTAGTGAGGTTATTATTGGTATAGTTTTTGCTAAAATTCTAATGAGTTTTTGAATAAGTTAGGCGGGTTAACCACATTGTTCGGAAGAGGAGGAACCCGCCTGCTGAAAAAACCAAAGCTGCGTTGCAAGACAGACGTCTGTCACATAAAGATGCAATTGTAGCTTTGAGTTAATAGAAAGGAGCCGGCCGGAGGAGGGCGGCTCCTACTTTATGCGCAGAGATAAGTGCTATGACACTGTGCGCGAGATTGTGGAATTGATTTTAAATATATGACATTACTTGGTTAGTGATTTTTGCCCGGCTCGGTGACGAATATTCATATACGCATGGCAGAGTTGCTTATTTCACCTTCAATTGAGCAAACTTTCGCTTCCCGACGCGGACTACCATCCCATCTTCGGGGGTAATTTCAATGTAAGGGTCGGATATTTTGCAGCCGTCGATGCTTACAGCGGCTTGTTTTATCATTCTTTTTGCCTCGCCGCCGGTTGCTACAAGATTGCAGTGAAGCAACAATTTAGTGGCGGTAGTAGGTTGGCCGGCGAGCTGGACCTGCGGCATTTCGTCCGGAAGCTCTTTTTGTGCAAAGACCTTCTCGAAGTAAGCGGCGGCGGCCTTGGCAGCGGCGGCGTCATAGTACGCAGCAACCACCGTCTTGCCAAGCTGCACTTTGGCCTCTTTGGGATGGGTTTTTTCGGGATTGGTCAGAGTGTTAATTTCTTCGGTTCTCAAGTCGGTCAATAGCATAAAGTAGTTTTCCATCATATCGTCGGAGATGCTCATAATTTTGCCGAACATATCATTTGGCTCATCGGTTATTCCGATATAATTGCCTTTCGATTTGCTCATTTTTTCTTTCCCATCGAGGCCGACAAGGATGGGCATAGTGATTACGACCTGCGGGTTTTGTCCGTATGCTTTCTGGATGTCTCGGCCGATGAGATTATTAAACGTCTGGTCGGTACCACCCAACTCGACGTCACTTTTTACTATAACCGAGTCATAGCCCTGCATCAGCGGGTAGAGGAACTCGTGCATAAATATGTCCTCTTCAGCACGGTAACGTTTCTTGAAGCTGTCTCGTTGCAGCATCTGAGCCACTGTCTTCTTTGATACAAGCTGAATTACCTCCATTAGATTCAGCTTTTCAAGCCAGTTACTGTTGTATCTGATTTCGAGTTTGCTTTTAGAGGTATCGAGCACCTTACCCGCCTGCTCGAAATAAGTGCGGGCGTTGACCTCGATTTGCTCAGGTGCCAGTATGGGCCGGGTAGTGTCCTGTCCGCTGGGGTCGCCGATTTGAGCGGTATAGTCGCCGATTATCAGTACGGCCTTGTGCCCGAGGTCCTGGAACTGGCGAACCTTGCGAAGCTGGACGGTATGGCCGAGGTGAATATCCGGGCTGGTCGGGTCAAGGCCGAGCTTGATTCGTAATTCTCGGCCGGTCTTTGCTGCTTTCTTGAGCCGCTCAGCAAGCTCCTGCTCGGTATATATTTCCACAGACCCGCGTTTTAGAAGCTCCACCTGTTTTGTGATGTCTTCTGCCATATCTTTCGCCTGTAAAGTAGCTTCAAAAGGGCAATTATAGGATACGCTGCGTAAATAAGCAAGAATCCAGATTCGGAGTAACTGTCCCAAATATTGTGAGAAAACCTTTGGGGCGTTTATGTGAAGCTTGAAAGTATCCCCAGCGTTGATAGAATAATTGAAGCAGCCGAAGTAGTCATAAAGATAGGGCCCTGACTCGAGGGTATGGGTCCTGAATCGAATATAAATTTTAAACGCCTAAAATAACAAGTGTAAGGACTTACTAATGGCAAAGGTTGTTAGATTGCCGCAGTTGGGACAGACAATGGAGGAGGCAACTATAGTAAGTTACCTCGTCAACGTCGGTGATGAAGTCAACAAGGGTGATGTAATCTTCGAGGTCGAGACGGATAAGGCCACTCTCGAGGTTGAATCCCCACTTGCCGGATTTGTGAAGGATATCTTGGTTGAAGTCGGCAAAACGCTGCCGGTTAACGCGCCGGTTATGGTCCTCGGCGAAAAGGATGAGCAGGTTACAAAAGACTTCGTTGATTCCTTAAAGGCTGAAGATAACAATCCTGGAACTCAAACTGCCGATGCCCCGCCGGAATCTAATTCTCAGGAGTTTATCAAACCGGAAGACCTGTCTGCTCCAGGGAAAGCCGGAACTGCCGGTCTGGGAATCAGTCTTGGCCAAAATGTCCCGCTGAGCAGGCTGAAAAAAATAGTCGGCCAGCGGATGTTGCAGTCAAAGCGCGAGATACCCTGTTTTTACCTCACTGCAAGAGCCGATGTCACCGAGCTTGTGGCGCTGCGAGGCAGAATGAACCAAACCGGTAATGTCCGGATTGCCTACCACGATTTTATAATGAAGGCGACAGCCTTGGCCCTTAAACAGTATCCCATTATGGCCGGACAATTGGCTGATGATTATATCCAGTTTCCCGGCAGCATTGATATCTGCCTGGCGATTGACGTTGAG
>CAYZTY010000042.1:0-20509 GCA_964481525.1 uncultured Pirellulales bacterium | reverse complement strand
AACGCTTCCAAAAAGGAAAGGTTCACTTTTCCCACCGCTATTTTCATAGCCGCTGCACCGACGCCCAGGTTCCCAACTTTCCAAAGATTACTATAGTAAATAATGACGACAAGGAACATTGAGCCTGCAAGGTTTGCGAAATAGACAAAGAACCAGTTTCGCAACATCCCTTTTGCTGAAATCCTGTGAGCGAGCAGGCCGGTTAGCATAAGGCAATTGCCTGTAAAAAGCTCGGCACCGGCAAGGACAACAAGCATCAGGCCGACGGTAAAGACGCTTCCACCCATGAACTTGGCAAAACCAACGCCAAGGTGTTTTGAGAGGTCATGTGTAACCATTGTGCATAATTCCGCACCGAAGCCGATGTATACCCCCGCTAACAGCCCAAGGAGTAACATGGGTAATATTTGAAGTTCTGATTTGTTCTTGCTGATTTCTACAACATTTTCTGCTACTTCCTTTGGTGATAAAAATCCGTTCATTGTATTTTACTCCTGTTTTAGATTATCCTGACGGTTGCTCTGCCGTGTATACCTGTGGCGGATTTGCTTGCATATTTTTCCGAACTTTTTATTCGCTTTCTACCAGACCTATGTCATAAGTCTGATTCGTACGTCGCTGGATTATATGTTACGCCGATATTCGCGTCAAACCAAATTGAAGTTGCTTTGCGATTAACCTGCCGTTGTTGTTGGTGCTTAAGAGAATCGAATCCGGTATTTGTATGCACACGGCGGTTAAAAAGATAGCTTGATTAGGGTCGTTGGTAGTATGGTTGTCCGGCCTTGTAAAGGTCAAGGCGTTTGCGGATAATCTCTGCCTTTTCCTCCCGGCCTGAAGAAAGGGCCAAATCCACAGCTTTCTGAGCAGTGGCTGCTGCATCGTCGAACTGCCCGGCTGCGGCGTAGGCGGCTGCAAGCGTGTCAAGCATTTCGATATCTTTATAACCTGTAAGCGCACAAGCATCTTCCGCAAATCGAACAGCCTCGTTAGGATTACGAACCCCGCCGTCCCGGTACGTTGCCAAAATCCACGCAAGGTCATTTAGCACATCAGGTTGGTTCGGCTTAAGACGAACCGACTCTTTTAAATGCTCAACGGCCTCAGCAATGTCTTGTTTGACCAGGGCCATACCCAACTGGTAGTGTGCGGTCGCCTGTTCAGGATTTACCTTGAGACTTTGCATCCAATACTTGATGGCATCTTCGGTTTGCCCCCGGCCGGCGAGCAGCATCGCCAGATTTGTGTGGGCCTGGTAGTAGTCGGGCTTTAGTTGTACTGCTTTTAGATATTGCTCTATCGCCTGGTTGATGTTTCCCTTTTTGCTAAGTGCAAATCCCAGATTGAAGTACACCCTGGCCTGCTTAGGATCTACCTGGAGTGACCGCTTCCAGTACTCGATTGCCTCATCTGTCCTGCCATTTTGGTACGATATTTTACCCAGGTTTTCTAACACCTCGGTCTGGTTCGGTTGTAGCCGTAGCGATTTGCTCCAGTATTCGGCTGCCTCATCCATCCTGCCCTGCAGGGCAAGAACATTTCCCAGGTTGCAATAGGAGTCAGCGTAGTCAGGGTCGATTTCCAAAGACTTTTCAAACAGGTCTGTGGCTTGCTGTAACTTTCCAAGCCTGGCCAGTAATGTCCCGAGACTGTTGAGATACTTGGGCTCATCGGGCTTCAGGCGTAGAGTCTCCCGGCAGTGCTTAACGGCTTCGTCAAGTCTACCCAGGTTTGTCAGGGCTGAGGCCATTTTATGATGTATATCATAGCGGCTGCTATCAAGCCGAAGCGCCTCCCTGAAATAATCAATTGCCTTCACAGATTCACCCCGCTCCATAGCTATTTCGCCCAGGTAGCTGTGGGCGTTTACAAAATCCGGCCGTTGCCTGAGCAGTTCCCGAGTCAGTTTCTCAGCTTCATCGTATTTCTGCTCCTTGAAAACACCGTGAAGCTTCAGATACAAATTGTAAAATTCAATTAAATCCTTGGCGTCATCCTTTTTTGGGTCGAATTCAAATTCTTCGCTTGCACTACCTGTTCCTATGTAGCCGAGTGATTCCAGGCGCTGCAAACTGGTTTGGTCTAACGTCGCTTTGCTGTCTTCTTCGCCAAGATAACTTTGCTCACTGAGGATGCGTTTTAGCTGACTTCGAAGCAGCTGCGCGCGTTCAGGCTCGGATTCCACCAGGTTTTTTGACTCATCAGGGTCCTGGGTAATCTTGTACAATTCAGGCTTTGTGGTCTCGATATATTTCCATTGACCCTGCACCACTCCAAAAAGAGGATTGCAGCCGTATTTGGTTGCT
The DNA here is from genome assembly GCA_964481525.1 of uncultured Pirellulales bacterium. Lineage (GTDB taxonomy): Bacteria > Planctomycetota > Phycisphaerae > Sedimentisphaerales > CAYZTY01 > CAYZTY01. Next base: position 18,203 of record CAYZTY010000042.1, on the reverse strand, counting down.
TCCACCGATTCACAGTAAATGCCGCTTTGTTTTTTTCCTCTTTGTTTTTTTGTAAGCAGGCCCGACAAATCCCGTCCCTGAACTTCGCCAGGTACCGGGATACGAAGCAACTGCAGAATGGTGGGCACTATATCAATCACCGCTACCGGCTCGCTCACCTTGGAGGGGCCGGAGCCGCCGGGCAGCTTGCAAATCAATGGAACTTTTACCGTGCTTTGATAAATGAAATAGCCGTGTGTTTTTTCCGCATGCTCCCCCAGACTTTCGCCGTGGTCGCCGACAATGAATATAAGCGACGAATCGTACAGCTTCAGCGTTTTTAATTTCTCGATTACCCGGCCGATGCAATCGTCGGTGTAGGCAATTTCACCGGCATAGAGGTCATCTGCAAACCTTGAGGCAAAAGGTTCGGGTGGTACATATGCGTCGTGGGGGTCAAAGTAATGCAGAAAGAGGAAGAACTTCTCGTCCCTATTTTTTTCAAGCCACCTGCATGCAAATTCACTTTCCTCGTGGGCTTTGCGTTCCAGGTATTCCCCGTACTGCCGTGCCTCGATAAAATCGTCGTTATACGTTTCAAAACCCTGATTCAATCCGAATTGTGCATCCAGAACAAACGCACTGATAATTGCCCCGGTCTTGTAACCGTGAGTTTGTAATATTTCCGCGATGCTTGTATTGCGGTCCTGAAATTTGTAGGTAAGGTTATCACGCACGCCGTGATACGGCGGGATGGTGCCGGTCAACATTGAGCTGTGTGCCGGCAGGGTCAGCGGGACCTGCGATATTACTTGCTCGAAAAGTACAGCCTGACGGGCCAGAGCGTCAATATTGGGTGTGGTATTACGCGGATAGCCATAGCAGCTTAGGTAATCAGCCCGGCAGGTGTCTATGCTGATGAGGATAACTTGGTGAATGTTTGGGTCGATGAGGCTCAAGCGGCTCAGAAACCAACGGCCGCCTATGACGACCGCAACGATTAATATAATAACAAAAACACTAAATTTATTTATCAATCTCATAAGGCACACCTGAAAACACAAAGGCAGAAGCCTTCGCAGGCTCCCGGCCGAAGCTCGTATGAGAAAGTTGTAAGCACCGCCCGCCTTCGTTGTCAGATTATTCTTTTCTTAAGATACCAGATTTCGGCCGGCTTTGCAACAGATTGAGTGCTGTGATTGACCTGATTGAATATCCCCGGTGCGACTCGAACGCACAACCTCTGGCTCCGGAGGCCAACGCTCTATCCAATTGAGCTACGGGGACAAAACCTACATAACCAATTATATTATAAGTGCTTGCCTGCATCTTTTACAATTCTTTATTTCCGTAGTTTTCGCCAAAATTACTGCTGGGCGTCAGTCTGGCGTCAGTCTGTTTGAGTAAACGGTCTATTGCCGCCGCTGCTTTGGCCCTCTGTTCTTTGTCAACCTGGTAACAATATGGCATTGTTGGCATAGAAGTATTTTGGTTGCTTTGAATCAACTTTTATTATATAATTCCGCCGTTTTTGTTGGAGGAGGAAGATGGTTTATAAATCCTGCCGTTATTTCTTGTCTGTATTTATTGAATAATAGGAGGAAGGAAAATGAAGGCTACAATCACGAGATTCATAATTCTACTGGTTATTATATTGAGTTGTGAACTGATTGCAGACAGCAAAAGGCCTGAGGATATCCTTATATCTAATACTATAACTGCTCAATCCTCACAAGTTCATAACGACAAAGTAAGTCGCATATCGCCTATGGCTGCATCGGAAATGGGTACTAAATTCAATATTCGTTTTTTAAGCGAGACCAATTCAAATGACAATACAGTCAACAGTGCACTTACCCAAAATATTAACAGCAATTCAGTCCTTTTAGCTGAATTAGTAACCTCCGGCTCCGGTCAGAAAGAGATAGTCTGGGATCCTGATAATGATTGGCAGCGAATCACATATAACTGTGACATTAATCTGGAGCTTGATGTTGTCTATAACACACAACGTGGGGATATTTACCAATATGTGATCGTAGAGTTACGTGGTACAATACACTTCTGGGGAACGGCTGAGGATTACTACTATGGGTCATACAATACCTGGAACTTCGACGATACACGAAACTACACAATAGCGAATCCGCCAGATGGGCTTCTTGAATATGCTGTATCAAAGGGACGCGTGACCTATGTCCAATCCTCTCTGAGTAGTGGAACAGGTGACGTAGTACCATACTATATACAATTCTTCGGTCTTGCCCATTCTTATTCAGCACGTGTCTTAGTAGATTTACCGAGTAACTGGTATTTCGATGATGAGTATTACAACTGTAATCCTGGTATGGGGGTGGATCTGACTGATTCAGTAATAATCACCCCTCGTGCATACGTTAGCTATGACTCGAATAAATTTCAATATAACGAAGCCTATCCCGGTAATTGGCGCATGGTCGCCCTCGATGCGTATGTGCAGGCCGACTTTGAGCTTGATAGCTTGCCGGGTTCAGCTAAATTGGTTATCGATCACTTGTCTTCATCCCATCCAAACTGCCCCAATAACGGTTATTCACCAGTGGACGTAATTGTGAACGGGGATGTTGTTGAGTCGTGTTACGATCCTGCTGAAAATCACGGTGGAACTCACAGTTTTGTTACAGACCAGTGGGAAGTGGGTCCATATTTGCAGATTGGTACTAATACCATAAGAGTCCAGCTTTGTGGAACCGCATGTTCGCACTACTGGATACGGTATCTATACATCGATGATCTGGGAGATGATTGTGCAAGCTGTAACCTACAGACAATTCGCGTAACTGAAATCAGCGTTCGCGAAAATGTTCCGATTAAAGATGTGCCTGACATAATCTGGACCGAAGCACAACCGGATGTCTTTCACCCTGTTGCGGATGCAACATACGGTATTGAGGATTTTGATACTATGCGATTAATGTATAAAAGCTCTCAAGGGGGATACACTATACATCCTCTTACCAAGTGGGGACTTGGTGTTTCCTTTAATGTTGAGAAACAGCAGGGCATTGGGGATTATCATATATGTGAGATTACATATAAGATAGTTGAGATCACAGATGACGCCAAACCACTCAAGCTTCCAAGCTCACAAAAAAAATTCTTTATAGACGTACCTCATCAAATCGGGAAATACACGCTGAATCTCACCTTTAAGTTCCTGGATCAATACGGAAAAGTCATCGGGATACCACAAGAAATGGACCACGAGGTTTATGTTGTCTACTCCGATCCAGTCATTGGTCGGCCGCAATTGGATTGGATCGAAATGGCCACCAAAAGGGCACAAGGCGCCAGGACCGACGTCGAAGTTTTGCAAAACCTGAATATAAATTTACGTACGGAAGCGCAGAACCAAAACTGGGTGTATTCGAATGTTTACTGGGAATGGCCGTGGACATTGGGCAAGCCTGAATACGCGATATGGATATGGAGTAACACTATTGGAGGTCTCCACAAGGACTTACTCTACAACAATGCTAAATACGGCGACTGTGTGACCTTCACTAGAGCTTGGCAACACCTGGCAGAGACACTTGGTGTTCCTGCTAGACGTACACGTGTTGATGGCAAGTTCAATAAAGGATACATTACAGATCCTTCTTTCCAAACTGTTGCTTTAACTGGTGCAACACCAAATACACAGTTTGAGGATGGGGCATTCGACCGATGGCGATTCGATTCTCATACAATTGGGTGGTATTCTACAGGGGGGCAAAGAGTATATTATGACCCAACATTCAGTGAAACCTATCCTCAAAAGAAATCTTTTATCTTGGACGAAGTGAAAACGGAACGTATCAGTAATGGTAAAATATATTGGGAGACAGAGAATGGTAACTTTGTTTTCTTATCCAAGAAACCGGGACCGGATTATTTGACCGGAAGTTACATATATTCCACGGTGGCACCGTCATCTACAGTTGTCGAGAGTGCATTAGCACAGGTTGTAGACAATAGTACTGCAGCGTTCACTGGATTATACTCGGTCTATGGACTAGATACGAACGATGGAACATACAACGCCCTAGTATTTGACATTGAAGTTGATGGAAACGAAGGGGACTATATTGTTCTGGGTACTTTATACAATGGTGGTAACTTTATTTCCAACCGGAGTAGTGCTCATGTTCCAGTATTTACCAGTGATCAGGTTAGTCTCTCAGGAACGGGTCCAAACATGGCTACTATATTTTTCAGCGGTGAAGACATATATCAAAGTGGTCTGGATGGGATCTTCACAGCAGAATTGTACCTTATTGGCCCCAATAGCATCGTTTTTGACTACAATCAATTCGACACAAACACAATCGACCATTACTTGTTTGGCGAAGAACCTGCAAGAATGATAGGATTCATCGACAGCGGTGTCGATGATAACAACGATGGCCTTTTTGATTTGCTGGTTACTGAGATTCAATTGGATATTGTCCAATTTATGGATTACGGAGCCGTTGTATCATTAAGCAGCGATCCCAATTCTGATCCATTTGAATGGGCGAACGGGAAAACTGATCCCAATGAACCTAATATAATATGTGTAAGATTTGATGGTCGAGTAATTAATGAACTGCAAATAGATGGTCCATATTTTGCGGAAGTAAGGTTGTATGACTCAAATGACAACTACATAACCTCTAAAGAGTACATTACTTCAGCCTACTCAGCAGATATGTTCGAACGACCGCCTGCTCGATTTACCGGCAATTGTACAGACCATATAGTGTTTTCAGGCAGCGGATGTCCTCTGAATAGCCTTGTTATCGATGTTGAGGTCGAGGTTAACGAACCAAATATCTATGAGATAACCGGATGGTTATTTGCCAGTGACTGTAATGTCATCGAGATTATTCCTATAGAGCCGAATCTTGGAATCGGCACTACAATAGTATCTTTGGAGTTCAATGGAGAGTGCATTGCTGATTATGGTCTTGATGGGCCTTATTACCTAAGTTACATCGCCATGCGTGAGTGGAATGCCGAAAATAATGGATATCTTACTACGGCAAAGCATATTCACGAGACAGCCCCTTATACGGTTTGCTCTTTCGATCCCAACACGACTTTTTACTCTGGCGATCTTGACTGCAGTTGTACCGTGGATTTTGAGGACTTTGCAGTATTTGCATTGGCCTGGCTGACCGGAGAAGGCGAGGGACAATACAATCCGGCCTGTGATATTAGTTTGCCTGCTGACAGTTTTATTGATGAAAAAGACCTCAAGATTTTCACCAACAACTGGCTGGCAGGTAAGTAGCTGTTTATATAGATTATTACCATGCAGGTTGACCCCAGCCATTAAAGTAAAGCTTTGAAATCAGGGCATATTTTGGTATAATGATTTCAGAAAACGTTTTCCTATCCGAGTATCCGGGATGGCACAGGAGGCAGGGATGGTTTTTAATAATGCCCGACAAAAGAAATCCGACTGATTATGAGCATTCGTATCTTTTTAATGTCCTTTTTTCTTCTTATTTTCAACTATTCGCTCTGCTTCGCTGATATGGTGCCGTTTGTCATCCCGGCACAGCAGGACGCAAATTCGCTTATCGCAATACTGGGCCAGCCCATTGCCGTTGACAGCAACAGAATTACGGTTGTGGGAAACCATTTCTCTAAAGACGGCCATAGAATAAAAATCTGGGGTATGAATTTCTCTTTCGGTGGAAATTTTCCAAGCCATCAGAATGCGGCTGTTTCAGCGGAGCGATTAGCGGCGGCGGGAATAAACTCTGTTCGCTGCCATCATATGGATTCGTCCAATTATCCCAGCGGGCTTTGGCATCCTACAACCGGAGAAACTATATATCCTCAGGCATTGGACCGGCTTGATTATTACATTAACGAATTAGCTGATAAAGGTATTTATACTAATCTGAACCTGCACGTCGGCCGGAAACACAGCCAATACCTGGGCCTGCCCGACCCTGGTACCAGTTACGATAAAATTGTCGGGATTTTCACGCCGGCATTGGTACAGGCCCAAAAAGACTATGCTCAGGAGATGCTTGAGCACGTCAATCCTTACCGCGGCTTGAGTTATGCCGATGACCCGGCTATAGCGTTCGTGGAGATTACCAATGAGGACAGCTTCTTTATGTGGGGAGCGGAGGACACATTGCGGAACCTGCCGAGCTACTATGCGGATATACTGCAGCAAATGTATAACGACTGGCTGGGAAATGAGTACGGCGATTCAAATAATTTAAGGGAGTATTGGAATAGTAATATTGAGCCGTTAGGTGAGAATGTTTTAACTAACTTCGAGGCCCACTTCAACGACCCGAATGTCAGTCCTGATGATAAATGGTATCTGGAAGAGCACGAAGGTTGCGATGCGTCATTTGAGCTCACCGATTATTTATCGAAAACCTGCGCCAAGTTTACCATAAATATAACGGATGGAACCGACTGGCACCTGCAAATCAGACAAGGCAATCTTCAAATTATAGAAGGCCAGTATTATACCCTGAGCTTCAAGGCGGTCGGTGAGCAGCCGAGTACGATTGGGTGTGATGTAATGCAGCAGCACAGCCCCTGGAGCAATCTTGGATTGTATAGAACCGTCGATTTAGGCACCGAGTGGCAAAGTTACAGTTGCGGATTCGTTGCCACCGATGACGATGAAAACGGTCGGGTAACTTTCAGATTCGGAGGCGGAGATACGACGACATTTTATTTGGCCAATCCGCAGTTGCAAACCGGCGGACAGATAGGACTTATGGAAGACGAATTTATCGAGACAGGTACTGTGCGCCTCTTTGCCGACCGGGAGGCTAAAGAGCGGCAAATTGACCGACTTCGATTCCTTGCCCAGACGGGAAAGTCCTATTTCGACGATATGCGAAGTTACATAAAGAACGACCTTGGCTGTGATGCGCTTGTTACCGGCACAATTGTCTTCGGCCCGTTGGGATTGTATACGCAAAGTGATATGGATTTTATCGACGCCCATGCCTACTGGCAGCATCCGCAGTTTCCGGGCACGCCCTGGGACCCTGAGAACTGGTATCTCGAGCAAAAGGCGATGACGGATTATATTAACGAAGCTACTTTGTTCGGATTGGCGGGCTGCCGGCTTGGTTACAGCCCCAATTATCCCGGCAAACCGTTTACTGTTACCGAATACAATCATCCCGCACCACTGGATTTTCAGGCGGAGTGTGTCGGCATGCTCGCATCATTTGCCGCTGCACAGGACTGGGACGGTTTGTGGCTATATGCCTATACTCACAATTCGGATGATTGGAATGATAATTATTTTAATGGCTTCTTTGATATTCTTCATAATCCCGCCAAGTGGGGATTTGTGCCGGCGGGGGCGGGTATATTTCAAACTGGTGGAATTGAGCCGGTTGGGAATACATATTATTATGCTGGTATCACCGATGTGAATGAAAGTTTATTTCCCATAGCGAACCTTCATCTAAAGTATGACTTGGATACGTTCAGTGCTCTCGCGGAGAATTCGGGATTTAGTCGTCAGGACCTGCTTGACAAGCGCATAGCTAATACTCTTTATGAAACGGGCAGTATTGCTCTGCCGAACGACCCGAATCGAACCGTGCTGGAGTGGGAAGTCGGCGGCGATGGCAAAGGGATATATTCCGCGGTTGGAAAATCGGCGTGGGTTTATATAGGTCATCGGGAAAAATTTGCGTTTGCAAGCGATAACAAGGTGGAGGTCAATGAGCCGAATTATGCTGCGATTACAGTAACTTATCTTGAACCTGAGCGTATAAAAATACCACTGCCTGAGAGCCGGAAAATTCTGATTACTGCCTGCGGGCGCTGCGAGAACACGGGAATGATATTCTCGCCGGACCGGACAACCGTGGGCACAAACTGGGGAGGGGCTCCGGTTCAAATCGAGGTTGTTTCCGCCGTGATAAGATTTCCGCTCAAGGGGCTTAAGTGCTATGCTTTGGCGCCCGACGGGACGATAAAATCCACCATACCTGTAACTATCGAAAATGACCGGACGGTCGTTGAAATATCACCGGTATATGAGACTATGTGGTATCTGTTAGTCGAGACCGGTGATTTAAATAACGATGGCAAGGTTGATTTCGAGGATTTCAGCAAGCTCGGAAAACACTGGTTACAAAACGAACCATCGGTTGATATCTTTCCATTGCCTTTCGGTGACGGCATAGTGGATTTCAAAGACCTTGCAGTTCTTGCGGAAAACTGGCTTGAGGATATCACCCTTAATGAAATGTAGCTTCGGATTCGATTGAATATGTAACTTAAAACCTACAATGAATGAATCAATCAAAAGAAGTTGCTTCTTTGGCCCGAATTTTTTTGCAGATTTATCGTATTTATGATATAATGGCGTCCGTCAGGTAAAAAATGTGCTGATAAGATGCTAAAATACAGAGGTTTTTTTCGCCTTAGGAGGAGGCAGGTCGATCTGGTTGTTCTCATACTGTTATGCAGTTCCGTTGCGCTTGCCGAGCAAGGTAACTGGCAGCGGCAGGAGGTGGATTGGCGCATAACGGGCCTGTCACGTATAAAGGCCATCAACTACCCCGCCGACAAACCGCCGCTGATGCTCGAACAACACCGCCGCAATCAACCCAAAATTCGACTCAAGGAAATTACTCCATCCACAACGGCAATCCTGAGCGAAACCAAAGGGCCGGTTTTTGCCGCTGTCATAGACTCTCCGCCTATAGGTGGTTTTGCACCTTTGATAGTCGTTTCGGTTACAGATGAAGATGTCGGCGGGGATATCAACACCTATTTTTCAGACCACCCTGTCGGTAACTATCTTACACCGAGTCCGCAGTCCGATTATGCGATAGGTATCTTCGATACCGGTGCAGGTATTAACCTTTTCAGTGACATTGATGCTGTAAAGACGGGTATTGCTGGTGCGGATTTAATCACCTCTTTTGAAGTGGAACTAACCGGGGCCACCGGCTCGGCAATTACCTATACAACCTATCCTCTGGGTATCTTTATTTCAGACTTGGATATCCTCGATTCGAACGGCTTGCTTGTTGACGACTCGGAAATGCTCGGTGAATATAATGTCTCCGTCATTGTCGGCGATTCTGTAGAATCACCAAACGTCCCTACCGTGGTGGGTATGCCTTTGGCGGTTTATTGCAGCGCTGCATTTTGTAACAATAAGCAGCTCTCGGTAACGATTGACGGGTACGATTTAAACACGCCTTATATTAGTTTTTACTCTTTGGATGATTTGTCTGTACCATCTTATTCCAATGTCATAGACTTGCAGCTGCGACCGGCTGACGCCTCGGCGGTCCAACACATTCCGTGCGAACTCTTAGGCGTTTGTGAAGAGGAGCCCGACGGCACACCGGCGTATCCCTCTGTGATTTGGGGGCTGCTGTCTAACCAAAGCCTTTACTTTCTGCCTTGGGTGAACCTGGCGGATGGTAATGATAGTATCACCGGCCTTGACGGATTTATGTTTGACACTGGTGCACAAATCACTGTTATCAACCGAACTATGGCCTCAGGCCTGCACCTTAGCACAAGCAATCCCGACTTTACTGTCGAAGTACACGATGTAACCGGCCAGGTCACCATTGAGCCCGGTTTCGACATCGATTCACTTCAATTGCCTGCAGCCGACCAATGGCTCGAATACACAAATGTGCCGGTTATAGTGCTGAACATGCCATCTCCAGAGGGCGGTTTTCTTGACGGCATCATCGGTATGAACCTCTTTGTCGATTTGAACTTTGTCATCAAGGGTGGCGGCATGATGGGACAGGGCTACTATCCAAAATTGGAATTCGAACCAGTTTGTCATCTCACCGCCGATATCGCTCCAAAGTGCGGCGATTGCATTGTCGATTATTTGGACCTGGCGGAGATCGCCGAGCATTGGCTCGAAGACTCAAACTCACCCAATTGGTATCCGGAATGTGATATGGCGCCACCTTCGAGTCCCGATAGTGAGATTGACTTCCTCGATTTTGCCGTACTGGCCGAACATTGGCTCGAAGAAATCGAGCCTTAATATGCCTGAGGTGTATTAAATTCGTCAGGGGGTACGGCGGTAGTTTTTCCTTAACCAGACTTTTACAAAACTTAAATCCTGATTATGTTATTGTGGCTGTCGATAGGCCTTCTGGTTTTTATATAGTTCGAGTCTGTCGTTGATTTCGTTCGCCAGGTTTGTTCGTTCCGCCTCAAAGGCCAGTTCCATTGCCTTTTGAGCAGTCTGGACCGCCTTGTCGAATCGACCCGCGGCAGCGTAAGCGACAGCCAGCGTATCCAGCCTTTCGGCCAGCTTTTTTTCTGAAAGTTGATACGCCCGTTCTGCCAATTTGATTGCCCGCTCGGCATCCTCTGGCTTTACGTTTTCGCTGGTGGCCAGCATCCAGGCTAAATTATTCAAGGCGTCTGGATAATCGGGCGACAATTTCACTGCTGTGTTCCAGTGGCGAATGGCCTCCGCCGACCTGCCTTTTTCGTAATATGCCACTCCGAGATTGTTGTGGATAATCGGATGACCGGGTGTCAGAGACAATATATGTTTATAATGGCTTACGGTATCTTGCCAGTGAACCAAGTATCGTCGGATAACAGCCGCTTCACCCACGGTAAGGATGGCTGTTATGAGTATGACGGCAAGAGTTTTTAATCGCCGTTGGTCGTATTTGCCAGCGTCAACAGCACATCTTAGCAGCCAGGCTGCCGACAGCATCAGGCCTACCATCGGCAGATACATGTGCCTGTCGGCCGCAATAACCGGGTAAAATCCTACAATTCCCAAAGTTGGAAAGACCGCCAGGAGAAAAAAAAGCCATCCTGCAAGTAAGGACCGCGTCCAGTGTAGGGAAAAGAGTAGTACCGTTATCAGCGCAAATGTGCCGATTACGCCTGCAAGGACTGCAGGTTGCCTGAGACTAAAGGGCTCAGGAAAAGGATAGAAGGCGGACAGTTGCGCGGGCCAGATGAACTTATGCAGGTAGAAAATGATGTTGTGGCATATCATAAGTGGTATTTTCATCAAACCATATTCACCTGGCATCGTAACGAGGGATGTGTTCCTCTGTGATATGAATGTAATAATTGCCGCGATGCCGGCGAAAGCGAAAAAAGGTATCTTCTCGACTATCACTTTCCTGCTGAGTCGTCTCAGCGGCCAGTAGTCCAGCAAAAGCAGCAAGGCGGGCAGAGGTACGGCCGTTGGTTTTGATGTCAGTGCCAATATGTAGAGTGCCACGGATGCGCCGTACGCTGTTCGGCTTTTTTTGCGAGTGTAAACGATATAAAGAATTAAACACAATAGCGCAAAAAAGGCGGCGAGCAGGGTCTTGCGTTCGGCCAACCAGGGAATTGGTTCTACATTCAGTGGGTGAAGACCGAAGAGCAGTCCCGCAAGCGCAGCGACTAAAATCCGGCCGAACAGCAGGTATAAAATAATAATCACCAGCACGGTGTTGATAACGTGCAGCGACAGGCTTGTCTGGCGGAAAGGCACAAGGTAATCACTTCGTCCCCCGCGTGCATAATCCAGCATAAGTGATATCATCGAGAGCGGTTGATAATAACCACGAACCGTCGAGGGCTCGAGAACTTCCACAATGAATTGCCTGGTCGAATTCCAGCCTGGGTTTTGAACCAGGTGATTTTCAGTCAGGTACTGGTTATCGTCGAACGAAAGTGCCTTTGCCGACAGGACAGGCCGGTATACGGCGGCGACGATAACGGCTGCCAAACCGGTTGCGACCATCAGTGAAAGAATTTGCCGGATGGAGATTCCTGCTCGATTAATGTCTGCGATGTTTTCTCGACTTTTGTGAGCCGTGCTCATATAATCATTGTAGTGTTGAGTTCCGTGGTATTCAATATGTATAAAGATGTGGGACTTCTGGTTGCGTTTTTATTTCCTGCCGGAGAATGCAAATGAGATTTGTTATGGATTTTATTTATCTGCTCGCAGCCGTTGCGATTGGCCCGAAAATTATCTATAGAATGCTCCGGCAGAACCGTTACCGTGCCGGCTGGTCTAATCGCTTCGGCAGGATTACCCGCAAAGACCCCGCGCTGAAAAAATGTATCTGGCTTCACGCTGTAAGTGTCGGCGAGGTTAATGCAACCAGGACTATCGTCGGAGAGCTTGAAAACAGGTTTAGCAGTTACCAAATCATCATAACCACTACTACCGACACCGGCTATGCCCGTGCAACCGCCCTTTTTGCCGCCAGACATAAAGTGTTTTACTTCCCACTTGATTTTTCCTGCATAATGCGTCGTGCTTTCCGAGGAATCCAGCCGGCAATCTGCCTGCTTATGGAGCTGGAAGTCTGGCCCAATTTTGTCCAAATTGCTAAGCAGCTAAAAGTTCCCGTCGTTGTGGTCAATGGCCGAATAAGCGATGAAAGCTTTTCTAAATATAAGATTATAAAACCGGTTGCCAGGAAAATATTTCAGAAGGTAAGCCTTATTCTTGCCCAGACCGAGGAGTACGCCGAGCGTTTCAAGCGGCTCGGCTGCCCCGAGAAGAAAGTTATCGTTACAGGCTCGCTGAAATACGACACCGCGCAGATTGTCGATAAGGTCGAAGGCGCAGACGAACTTGCGGCACAGCTTAATATTGGCGATGAAAGGTTGTGGGTTGCAGGCGCAACCGGCCCGGGCGAAGAACAGATTCTGCTGGGGGTATTCAAAAAGCTAAAAGAGGAAGATGACTTTGCTGACTTAAGACTGGTAATTGTGCCGCGCAAGCCGGAGAGATTCGACGAGGTAGCAGAGCTTATAAAACAATTCGGCTTTTCGCTAATCCGTTATAGCGAGATAAAGAACAAAGCCACAGAGGACACAGAGAAACTAATCGTCAATGTTGTCCTTGGCGATACGATGGGCGATTTAAGAAAATTTTATTCGCTTGCGACGGTCATTTTTGTCGGCCGGTCACTTGTTCCGATGGGCGGCTCTGATATGGCAGAGTCGGCAGCCTTAGGCAAATGCAATATCTTCGGTCCTCACGCTTTCAATTTCAAGCATACGGTCGATGTGCTTTTGGCCGGCGACGGCGCCATTATGGTAAATGATGAGCAGGATTTGTTTGAAGCAATGCAGAAGTGTCTAAGTGACCCGGACTTTGCCAAACAAATCGCTGCAAACGGCCGGGACGTAATCCGCAAAAACCAGGGCGCAACCCAAAAAACCATCGAGCAAATCACAAAACTGCTGAAGAGTTGATGTCTCTGTCATTCCTGCGCAATTTATCCTGAGCAAGGTCGAAGGAGCAGGAATCCAATACTAATAAAAATCGGTATTAATCAGTGTCTAAAACAAAATCAAAAATTCCCCTTGTTTTTGCCGGCAATTGGCTGACAATTACCCCCTGAACATTGGCAGGGCCGTATCGTAGTGAGATTCTTGCTTGACCGTTACTTCTTCAACTTCCGTACCATAGCTTCGATATGTTCCGGCCCGGTTCCGCAGCAGCCGCCAATTATATTTACGCCGGCCGAATGTATTTTCTCTGCCGCCGCCGCAAAATCCTCAGGCGAGACTTTATAGACCGCTTTGCCGTCAACCAGCTCCGGCCTGCCCGCATTAGGCTCGGCAAAAATTAACACGTCCCTGCCTAATTGCTTTACAATTGAAGCATATTTTTCCGCTAATTCGATATATTCATCGAGTGTTGCCGAACCGCAATTAAAGCCTACTGCATCGAGACCCAGAGAAACAGCTTTTGAAACTGCCGATTCGACGTCAACGCCCATCATAGTTTTAAAACCGTTGCTTGTATGGTCGAAAGCGAATGAGGCAAGTACAGGTAACTGGCCGCTTACTGATTTGACCGCCTCGATTGCAATTGCAGCCTCATCAAGGGCGGTCATTGTCTCGATTATAAAGCCATCTACGCCCCCGGCCAGCAGCGCCTTTGCCTGCTCGCAGAAGGCCGCCTTTAATTCGTCAGCCTTCAGCGTCCCCACCGGCTCTAGAAAACCCCCACTCGGCCCGATATTACCCAGGACGTATCTTTCTTCACCGGCGGCCCGGCGTGCAATTTCGGCCCCGGCGGTATTTATCTTCTGTACCATATCCTCCAGCTTGTGCCTGGCCAGAATAAATCTGTTTGCTCCGAACGTATTGGTTAAAACCGCGTCACTGCCCGCCTTGAGGTAGTCCCTGTGAATCTCATAGATAACATCAGGCGACTCGATATTCAGGTAATCATTGCTCTTGCCTGTCTCAATGCCTCGGGCAATCAATTGCGTTCCCATCGCACCATCCAGCAGGAGCAATCCCTCCCGCCCGTCGGCGAGGCAGGGTTTAATGCGGTCAATAAGTCTGGCTCTTTTCATTGTAAGTCTTTCTATCCGGCGGCGGCACTACCGGCGCTATTACCGTTACCGGCCAATCAACTTGCAGTTTTGCCCAATCCTGTAGACGTGTTTGAAGCCTTTTGGTTCGGGACGTGAGAACATAAAATCGAGCTGTTTGCGAGAAAAAAATGTCGGCTGTATCGAATTCAGCTTAATATCTATAAAGTCATGTCGGTCCTCCTTGCCAAACCTGATTATCTTGACGCTTCTCGGCACTGAGAACCTGCCGCTCGTCGGCTTGTATTTATCCAGCATAGTTACCAAAACCATTTGTCCTGCGTCGTCGAAATACTCTATCCGCCGGGGCATATAATCACAGCAATTAACGAATATGCGTTGAACTGTGCTGCCGCCGGCGTTCTGTTTTTCGAGGACATCGAAAACACCATTGTTCCATAGGGACCAGCCCTCAGGGTTTTCTATTCCCACAACTCCCAGGGCCTCGAGTATGTTTGAAGGGCTCATTGCCAGCATCTCGAAACAACCTTCCGTCTCACTGAGCCGGCCCCACCAATAGGTACTGATTTCATCGGGCTTTAACCACGCCCAAAACTCCCTCTCATTGGCCCCGAGCAAAATCGCCTTGGGCATAAACAACGGCCCGCCTTGAACGTAAATCCGGTTCGGCGGAACAATTCTAACTTTTATTGGAAACTGTTCCTTTTGTTCTTGTCCGTCCTCGGTGTAGTACTGCAGCTTGCATTCGCCGTTTGCTTTTAGCGGCATAATGTTGTTCGAATGGGCCATTAGAATCCTGATTGACTCATTCCTGTTTGTCTTGCCCGGACAGACGGTAATGGCCGGCGGTAATTCTGCCTCGCAGCCGCACAGAAATAAAACCGCGAGTATACCCGCCCACGTTCTCCAGGGATGTTTAGATGGAACTAACAATGACAATCCATAAAATTTCCGGTAACAGACAGAGGTTACGGTATCTATTTTAATCTGTATTATTATCCCGGCCGGAAGCGTCCGGCGAGTTTGTCATCATCAAGGTGGGCTGTTGGCCGGCAAGCCGGACGTTTTTCTTCGAAATTACCTTGAAGTAAAACCATTTTATAAAGCCGCTGACCGCAAAGCTGCAGAAAATTAAAACCAATGCCGCCTGTAAGTTCCAGATAATCAAAACCAGGAAAGCCAGCACCCGAATCAAATGAGCAAACGGTTTTCTGCCTCTGATGTATTGGTTGACCACATGTGGGTATCTGATTCTGCTAATCATCAGTAGTGAAAGCCCAAGAATTACGAACGGCAGCGAATAGATTATGGCCATTTCACTGACGCGATAAATCCAGGAGTGCTGCTTGGCCAACTGAGGTAGCATATCCTGATGAAAGATTATCAGGCTGGCAATAACGCCGCCGGCCGCGGGCGTCGGCAGGCCCATAAAGCTCATATGCTTCGATTCGTCCTCTTCATTTTCGACGTTGAAACGCGCCAGCCTTATGGCCGCACAGCTCATATAAACAGCGGCAGTGCCCCAGATAAACTTGCCGGGAAAACCCACAAAGGCGGGATTCGGCTCCGCGATGCCGACCAGCTTGTATTCCAGAACCTTCAGCATCAGGAACGCCGGGGCCACACCGAAACTAATCATATCGCAAAGGCTGTCGAGCTGTCCGCCGAAGCTTGAGGTGTTCTGGCTCATTCGAGCCAGTCGGCCGTCGAGCATATCGGCAAGCATCGCGAAGAAAATCATATAGCCGGATATCGCAAAGTAAGTCAGTTGCGGCTTCTGGAAGAAAAACCGCTCGGTGTCGGCGGTTGCACCTTTGCTGGCAAAGGCAATGGCCGCAAAACCGCACAGCCCGTTTAGCAGCGTGATTAGCGAAGGCAGCACGGTGATATTTCTCAATCGTTGTCTGCGGACGCGACGCAACAATTCCCTTTTCGCAAATTCGGTTTTTAGTGGTCTCACTTTTGGCCCCCGAAAAAAACCTGGTATTTCGCTTTTTCAGGCATCATCTTTCGGATGACCGGCTTGGTTTCACGGTTGTTCATATCTGACCAGGATGCTCAGGCCCGCCTTTACTTTATCGCCGACTTTAACGAGGCACTTTGCATTTTGGCCCAGCGGCAGATAAAGCTCGGCTCTTGAACCGAATTTTACCATTCCGAACTGCTGACCGCCACTAAAATTTTGGCCGGGCCGGGCCTCGCATACAATTCGGCGGGCTATTACGCCGGCTATCTGTCGAAGAAGCAGCTTGTCGGTCGGCTCGTCAAGCCGGGTCATTGCAATCTCGGTTGCTTCATTTACCTGGCTGGATACCAAATTCATAGCGTTCTTGTATCGACCGGGCTTGTGTGTCACTTTTTCGATTTTTACCGCACAGGGAAAGCGGTTGATATGGACATTGAAGATGTCCATAAATATCCCGATTCTGAGCACCCGGCTCTGAAGATAGGTGTTTTCTTTAACGACCTCGATATCCATTATTTTGCCGTCGGCAGGGGCAAGCAGCACGTTCTTATCAGCCGGTACCCGGCGATACGGGTCTCGGAAAAAATTCAAAACCAGGAAAAAAACGGCTAACAGAACCACCTGGCAGACAATTATGCCCCAGGCCGGAAGAAAATATGAGCCCGACAAAAGTGCGATAATCATCAAGCTGATGAGTATAGTCGGTAGAAAAACAACTTCAGGCAAACCATATTTGGTAAGTGGAATTCGCACAAAAAGAATGATAACCCGAATCAGGAAAACAAGCAAGGGCCGATAGTCCACCTGTGCTACGTTAGAAAGCTGCACAATGCGGCAGGTCTGAATGTAAAAACGGATTTCGGGTCAGTCGAGCTGGCTCATTATCTCATCCGGGATGTTGAAGTTGGCGTAGGTGTTCTGAACGTCGTCATGGTCCTCAATCGCCTCCATCAGACCGAGGATTTTTTTTGCAACCTCCAGGTCATTAACAGGCACGGTATTTTCAGGGACCATTGATATCTCGGCGAGTTGGACGGGAATATTCTGTGCGTTTAAGGAATCCTTAAGCTGCTCATAAGCGGCCGGGGCGCAAGTCAGCTCAAAGACTTCGCCCGTATCCTGCATATCGTCGGCACCGCCGGACAAAGCGATTTCCATAAGCCTGTTTTCATCGATATCTGCGGTCGCAACGGTAATCAGGCCTTTCTTGCTGAACATCCAGCTTACACAGCCGCTGGTTCCCAGCGAGCCGCCCCGGCTCTCGAATATTTTCTTGATTTCTGGAGCCGTACGATGGCGATTGTCCGTCAGCGCCTCGACCATAATCGCAATACCACCGGGAGCATAACCTTCGTAAAGCACCTCTTCAAAATTGACGGGGCCCAGCTCTCCGGTACCTTTTTTTATGGCCTTTGCGATTGTGTCCTTGGGCATATTGGCGGCCTTTGCTTTGTCAATAGCGTAGCGCAAGGACAAATTTGAGGCCGGGTCCGACCCGCCGGCCTTGGCGGCAACTATCAACATACGGGCAATCTTACTCCACAGCTTGCCGCGTTTGGCGTCGACGGTCGCTTTCTTGTACTTTATTCCAGCCCAGTGCGAATGTCCGGACATACTTGTAGCTACCTAACAGTAAACAATAGTTAATGTATTATTTTATTCAGCGGATAAGTTATAATTCCTGAAGCACCGGCGCGCTTCAGGGCGGGTACAATCTGCCGTTCGATTTTCTGCTCAACTATCACCTCCACGGCAACATAATCGGCATCAGCAAGGCTGGAGATTGTCGGGCTTTTCTCCGCCGGCAGAACATTGAGGACTTCTTCGAGACTTTCCTTTTTGACGTTCATTTTCAGGCCCACTCTGGTGCTGGCGTCAATGGCGCCGTTAAGCAGTATGGCGATGTTTTCGATTTTTTCGCGTTTGAATTTGTC
>CAYZTY010000041.1:0-20591 GCA_964481525.1 uncultured Pirellulales bacterium | reverse complement strand
GCCGCGACCGTCAGGGAGTGGTAACTTGCTTAGTCCCGTTTTGCCTGCCCGCCGTAGTCCCGATGTCCCGACTTGTCGGGGTCGGGACGTAGGAGGGTGCTATATCGATGAAATCCGTCTTCAATTTTTCTGCGATATACGAAATACGAACGCTTGTCCGCCGTAGACTTGTCGCAGGCGGAACGAGCGACGAACTCGCTGCCTGCGGTTCGGATTTTATTTACTTACTGCGTCCTTTACAGGACTGCGTAATACTGCGGGTTTCCTCATCGCGGCCTCCGGCAGCACTGTGATAACTCTAAAAATATTGAGTTCCCCCGATTTTCGCTGGCATTTTTCTTTCGTCTTCCTTTTTCTCCGAGAGGCTGCTCTTGGTGTTTTGCTTTTTCTGCTTGGTTTTTATTCTCTTCTTCGGAATTACACTTGACCCACTCCTTCAGCGGACAGTCTATAAATTTATTGCTTTAGGTCTATTGCAGTATTATACTATGGTATAATCTGTACAAGCAAAAGTTATACTCGTGGAGTGGATCATGAATTCCTGGACAGAATTAAGTGTCCAGTACGCTAACCAGAGAAATTACCTGGATAAACTCTTTAAAGTATACCCCTGTATCCCAGAAGGGATTAGAGATATCGACAAGGTTAAATGGCGGCAAATTGAAGCAGCCTTTGAGAAAAAGAACAATCCTCTTTTATTCAGGGCTTTGCTATCATTAGACTTGTTCCCAATCAAGGACTCTTATGTGGCATATTTAAAGCGGGACCCCTCTGCAATCGATAGAAATCCCCATACAGTGAATCGCTTGTGTGGGCGCCTCTATGAAATGGGTTTAAGTGAGATTTACAGCCAGTGCTCTACCCCAAAAGAAACAAATAGGCAAATAGGTCCTTTATTTCGAAGATGGCTTGAGAAAAACTCCTTAGGCGTTTCCCTCTTACCAGCGAAGGACTTTCTTGCGACAAAAAATAATGCAGTTTTAAAAGGAACTGACACGGAACTTCTCGAATTCACCAGGACACAAATGGGTTACAAAGGCTCGAAAAGTCCGGACTTTGTAGCAAGATTCAACGATAAATACGTGATGGGAGAAGCAAAGTTTCTTACAGATTTTGGTGGTCATCAAAATGCTCAATTTGAGGATGCAAAAAACCTTCTCAGAGACAAAACTGCTAAGGCAGTCAAGATTGCAATACTTGATGGTGTCCTGTATATACCGAAAAAAACTAAAATGTATAAATTCTTATGTTCTAATCCACGTTACAACATATTGAGTAGTCTGGTATTACGGGAATTTCTCTATCAATTGTAAATTGTGATGTATAAAGTAAAATGAATCTTCAGTATTACAACAAACATTCTGCCAATGAAATTCTGACCAATACTAGGCCAGCCATCTTAAATTTGGTCAGAGGTAAACCAAATGCAAAAAACAAAATTATTATGGGGGACAATTCGCAGGTTATGCAATCTTTGATAAAGCAGTATAATATGAAAAACCATGTTGATCTTGTGTATATTGACCCTCCATTTTCGACAAATACTGTCTATAAGCAAAATGACGAACGAACTGCAACTATCAGCTCCAGCAACGATGATGAAGTCGCGTATGCTGATGAGCTAAAAGGCTCGGAGTTTATAGAGTTTCTTAGAGAGCGTCTCATACTACTTCGCGAATTAATGGCTGACCATGCATCGATATACCTTCATATCGATTATAAAATTGGACATTATGTTAAAATAATAATGGACGAAATTTTCGGTGAGAAAAACTTTAGAAACGATATAACGAGAATCAAATGCAATCCAAAAAACTTTGCACGCAAAGGATACAGTAATATTAAAGATTTAATTTTATTTTACACAAAGACTGATAACTTCATCTGGAACGAACCCTGTCAGGAACTTACCGAGCAAGATATAAAAAGATTATTTCCAAAGATTGATAAACAAAGACGCAGATACACAACTACACCCCTTCACGCACCAGGAGAGACACGCAACGGAAATACAGGCAAGCCTTGGAGAGAAATGCTTCCACCTAAAGGAAGGCACTGGCGATATGACCCAACCGTCCTAGATAAACTGGATAGCAAAGGCCTGATAGAATGGTCTAAGACCGGTAACCCACGCAAAATCATATATGCAAGTGAAGCCGAAGAAAAGGGTAAACGAGTACAAGATATATGGGAGTTTAAGGATTCTCCCTATCCCAGTTATCCCACCGAGAAGAATATCGAGCTATTAAAATTAATTATCACGACTTCGTCTAACCCGAGTCAAACGGTTTTGGACTGCTTCTGTGGATCCGGCTCAACATTGCTTGCCGCTCAGCAGCTTAATAGATACTGGCTCGGAATCGATCTCTCGCCAGTAGCGATAAAAAGAACTCTCGAACGATTCACACCTTCGCATCCAGAACTTTTCGATAACTCTCCGGATTTTCAGTATCTCGAACAACTTAGGGACACAAAACACAAAATCCACCACACAACTACTATAGCGAATGGCGCACAGCACAAGGAAATGTACAGTGTATAGCCCTTCGATACCCCAATAAAGCTTAATATATGCAAACTCAGGATGAATCCCATCTTACAATTACAACTTTGCTTTGCATTTCAGATGGTCTTTTGTTTCCGAAAAAATTTCCCAGTGGCCGGATTCTAAAATAGCTCTCCTGGTTGTACTGCGTCGCTGATGGCCGTCGTCGATTATTAGTATGCCATCGTTTTTGGTTATTCTTCTTAGCTCCGCAAGGAATCCCGAGGCGTTCGAGACCATATGAAACATATCAATCGCACACACGACGTCCGCTATGTTATCAGGCAGGCCGGTTCTATATCCATCAGCCAATACCGGCACAACATTTCCTAATCCGTATCGCTTAATCTTCTTTTTTATCTCTTCGACAGCCAGCTCGTGAATGTCCACGGCGAAGACTTTGCCCTGCTCGCCGGCCAGCTTTGCGAATCTGATTGTGTACCTGCCCGGCCCGCAGCCGTAATCCACAACCGTCAGGCCCGGCCTTATCCCGAATTTTTCGACGCGCTTATCTATATATGGGTATATGTAATCTATGACGCGAAAAATCAGGTCCATCAATTTGAAGGACCAGTCCGGCATTTTTTCTTTTCTTCTCTTCCAAACCATCTTTTTCACCGTTAATACTTGTAGGGTGGGGCATATCCTGAGCTTGTCGAAGGGCTTGCCTCATTCTAAAATTTTGGTTTGCATTTCATATGACCTTTTTGGGGGCGAGGGGCGGGAGTTTTTAAGGAGCGAATTAAACCGCTCAAGAGTCTGCTTACCTGTTCAAGATGACTTTGGACCGGCCTAAGTTCATCGCCTTCAGCAAAACCAAGTTTTTCAGCAAGTTGTATATAAGTCTCAATTTACATCAGGGAGCCTCGCGCTATTGACAAATGATTCAGAAATACTTTTCTGTGGCTGAACCCATGACCCCCCGCGATATTTGCGGGCACCGAAACACCTGCCCGACACATCTGCTGAACCATACCATATTTTTCCGCCTCCGGAAAACTCTTTACTATCCTGTAAATTGACGCTACAAGTTCCATCGCTTCCTGCCAAACCTGAAGGTCTTTGTAGCTCTTAATATTTTCTTTCATCTTCACTCCTAATCCCTCACCTCTAACTTCTAACCTCTCACCCCTAATCCCTCACCCCTGACCCCTAATCCCTAACCTCTCACCCCTAATCCCTAATTTAGAATCCCATTGAATCTGCAAAGATGGTCTGGAAGTCCGGCTCGTTAGCGATTTCGACATACTCTATTTTGCGGGTGAGTGCGCCCGCAAGGGCTCTATAATCGCTATCCAGGAGAATCATTTCCGCACCGGCGACTGCGGCGTTGCCAACGAAATGGATTCGCTCGAGCGGAACCGGCGGCAAAAGGCCTATTCGGACCGCGCTTTCCGGCCGAATATAGTTGCCGAAGGCACCCGCCAGAAAAATCCTCTCGACCTGCGATTCGTCAATCCCCATTTTCCTGAGCAGAATCGTAATACCTGCCCGAACGGCGCCCTTGGCCAATTGCACCTCGCGGATATCCCCTTGAGTTAGAATGACGGTTTGGCCTCCATTTTCACGATTCCAGGCAAGTACGAAGGCTGGGCCGGTCTTGTCTTTAATCACTCTTGCCAAGATTGCCGGCGACAGCTTGCCTTCAAGCCTGCCGGCCGGGACGAATCGGCCGGTCGCATCTATAACGCCGAGGTTCAGCAGCTCGGCCACCGCGTCAATCAGGCCGCTGCCGCAGATTGTCCGGGCGGGCCCGGCCCCGATTACATCCAAATCTATATCATTGCCGTTAACAAGGATACGCTGTATCGCACCGGCCACCGCCCTACTGCCTTGAGTAATCCTTGCGCCTTCAAGTGCTGGTCCGGCCGCACAACTCGCGGCGTAAAGCCGCCCGGCCGTGCCCAGCACAAGCTCGCCGTTTGTGCCGATATCCACCGCCAGACTCATTTTTTCGGCCGAGGGCATACCGATTGCCAGCGCCACCGCCGTTGTATCTGAGCCGACAAAACCCGCGATGTTTTCAACTGTGTGGATATTAGCTGCAGGATTTGCAGCCAGAGCCATATCGCCGGCAGACCGGTCGTGAGCGTCAACCGAATGGGCCTTATATGGTGCCCGGCCGAGCTGCTCTATAGGAAATTGTAAAAGTATGTGGCCCATCGTCGTATTACCGACGACGGCGGCTTCGTAAATATACTGCGGCTGGATGCCGGCCTTTGTACAGAGCTTAGCGGTCAGCTTGTTTATGCACTCTATGATGAGGTTATGCATCTCGGCCAGATTTTGCTCCGTATTTGCATAGGCTATTCGGCTTACCACATCGTCGCCGTGACGGCCTTGAGGATTCAGGGCCGCGGCGGTAGCCTTGCGGTCACCATTTGTCAAATCGATTAGCTTGCTGACAACCGTTGTTGTTCCTATATCGATGGCCAGGCCGAAAAGCTGAGCGGTGGTGTCGCCCGGTTCCAAGGCGATTACTGAATAACCATTCGGACCGCTCTTCCTGCGGCATACGGCCGTCAGGCCTGCTTCTCCTGAAACGGCGCTAAGCTGCTTTAATTGTTCGGCCGATTCAGCAGTTAGTTTGTAAGTTTCTGCTGATGCATCATCATGCAGAGCGGCCTGCAGGGTCTTTACATCTTTCGGAATGTTCTTTAAGAATTTTTTGCATACGGCCGGGTGAATTTTGACCTGCCGACCGGTGCCGTGCTCTAATATTTGCTGCTTAACGAACCGCGAAGTCTGCGGAATGACGACGACGATATCACTTTCGACCCGGTATTGGCAGGCAAGAACCTTGCGGCGGTCGGGCACGAGCTCAACTGTGCACTTACCGCAGATGCCCTGCCTACCGCAGACGGTATTAAGTATTATGCCCGCACGACCGGCGGCTTCAAGAATTGTGGCTCCGCTGTGAATAAAAACGCGTTTGCCATCGGGTTTGAAGGCTACGCTAAAATGTTTCATCTCGTTAGTCGGGAGTTATTCAGGCTTACGCCTTATGATGGCGCGCTTTCCATTTCGCACGCCTTTTTTTGCTGCCTACTTTACGCCTTCGTCTCGATTTCGCCATTTGGGCCTCCAAAAAGGGTCTAAATCTTTTCCGAAATAATTTGACCTTAATAAAATATATGGTAGGATGATAAAAAGCAAGTGTTGGTTTTTTCTAATTGGGAAATTATGGTGCAATTATGATTCAGTGCAAAGACTGTGAGCTGTGCGAAATTGGGCCGGACAACCGGCGTACGTTCAAGTGCGACCCTTTCGTGAATATCAAGGAGCCGGAATGTATAGCCAAATGGCAGCTGATTCGGCTTGATATGCTGGTGACAACCTACCAGGGAATGCTCAAG
The DNA here is from genome assembly GCA_964481525.1 of uncultured Pirellulales bacterium. Lineage (GTDB taxonomy): Bacteria > Planctomycetota > Phycisphaerae > Sedimentisphaerales > CAYZTY01 > CAYZTY01. The sequence continues at coordinate 14,690 of CAYZTY010000041.1, read as the reverse complement.
TGGTATGAGAAAATGGCGCCTCTGCAAAACAAGATTATGAAATATATGAAACACGAGCTTGACGACCTGAACGAGACGGAGAAGTGGAAAATCGACGAAGAAGAGGATGATGAGGAGCATCTTGACCTTTAGAGCCCGGCCTTGAGCAAGATTGGGGAAGTAAAACAACGTTAGGTTAGATGCGGCAGACGCCGGCCGTTCAGTGCTGATTTACGCCGGAAGAGACTCTATTTTGACTTGGACCTGCCGGCAAAAATACAGACTATCCAAACGATAAATAGCGGAATCAGTATCGGTAGCAAAAAAGGCAGGGCCACCGCTGCAAGTATAAATCCCACCAAGACAAGAGAACCGAGGACTATCAGGCCGACACCGGCAAAGACAAATGCCAGCAATATCGCCACGCAGAAGAGTATAACGGCCGTCAGTATCACGCCGAGAGCGGACCCCAGAGGTCCTGTAATCATTCGGCCATTTATAGTAGCAAAACTGCCGGTCGGCAAAGCAACCAGGAACCATAAAAGAAAAATAACCAACAGAATAGCCAGAACTAAGGCAAGCCTTTTCAGCATTTTCAGCATCCGTTTATAGGTTTTTGCGGCTTTCTTCGATTAATCCTACATCTGCAGCCGGAAATGTCAAGAGCCGTATAATTAGGTAAAAAATTTAAGCTTAGGGGCATTGACAACCGAAATTTACATATTCCATAGATTTATAGCTAAATTGACAAAGGAAACATATATGACAATTGACAAAATAAAGCGAAAGGCAAAAAAGCTCGGGATAAACTGCGGAAAAATGAAAAAAGCAGAGATTATCCACTCCATTCAGACGGCAGAAGGTAACATGCCCTGCTTCGGAACGACAAACGGCAGCTGCGAACAGGTCAAGTGCTGCTTTATAAAGGATTGCCTTAAAATCAAGGCGTAAAGCCACGCTCTGCGTGGCTCGTATCTCGCATATCGTGAAGCGTATCTCGGAATTTAGCGAGGGGGAGTGAGACTCGCTGCTCCGAGACCCATCCGAGAAGTCTCCGTGCAGGCGCAGAGAGCTTAACCACGAATACCTATGGCACAAGGTTAACACGAATACCTATGGCATAAATTGACACAGATTTACACTGTTTTTTATAGCCACAGAGTACTCCGAGTACTCAGAGAATAGCTTTGGCGACGGCCCGGAAGGGCCTTTGTGTCCTTCACCCTGAAAAACACTCCATTCGACCTTGCTCAGGACAGGGCTTGCTCCACCTTCTAAGCTCGTACGCAGTTGTTTCACAACTAACGCCAAAGCTGGACGCTGACCGGCGGAATTTTAAGTTCTTAGTGTTGATATTTGAGTTAAAACTGATGCCGGAGGCCCTTCGATCCCGGCGCGCCGGGACTCAGTCATAGGGACTCCGCCGTAAGGCGTCCCTTAGTGGACATACGGAGGACAGGTCTCGCTCAGGACAGGTATTGATGATTGATTATCGTAGAGGTTACCGCCTGTGGCGGTCTATGCGGTGAAAAACCGGCCGGACTGTATTATGCAACAACGTTACAAGGCAGGAAGGAGGATGGGTTTTGTTTAGCCACAGGGGGTACAGAGCTCCCAGAACAAACAAATAAACCATTGCCGCTTTAACCGTTATCCAGCGTCTTTTTCCTTGACAGAAGACATTTCTAACCTACAATATAAATTCACTTATCCGGGGGCTTAATTTTTGTGGGGCTTTCGGGTGTGACAATCATTAAATGAAAGGTAAAATTATGGAAAAATTCGAGATAATAGCCGGTGTTGCATCTATCTTTTCTCTCTTAGTTGGCATTTTTATAGCAAAACAAGTTTGCAACATTAAAAATAATATCACTATGAAATCTTCCCAGAAGACAAAAGTTAAACAATCAGCCGAGGGAGGTAATATAACACAAGCAGGTAGAGATATAAATGGCTGAAAGAAAATTGACCAAGAAAATAGTTAAGCAAACTGCCAAAGGTACAAATATTTTTCAAGTAGCTGGTGACATTGTTATTAAAACATCTGAGGATATACAATCCATTTTCGACGAAGCGGCAGTTCTAATTAACAAAGGAGAAGCGAGATCCGCGCAAGTTTTGTTGGAAGGATTTTGGAAAAGTCATAATGACAAAATGACCGCTCGGCAAAAGTCCAACTGCAAACGCCTAATAGGGTGTAGTTTAGATGGACAGGATAAATCTGAACAGGCTGGCAAATACTTTTTGGAAGCTATGGATTACGATCCCCAATGGGAAAAAGCAAGGGCATTTGAATCTTTGGGGCATTTGTGCTTTCGTAACTTATCTAAAGCGCATGATTTAGCTGAAGCGGTATTGAAAGATTTTCCTCAGAATAATGTTGCTTGGTCGGTATGGATTCGAACAGCAGACAAATTGTCGCTTGAGGAAATATATCAAAAAGTCCCCTCTCAGCTTCATAAAGATGTGGAAGTTGCAGTGGCGTTAGCTTTAAAGGCGGTAAATGAAAAAAATTATCAATTAGCTGAAAAACATCTTCAAGATGCGTCGAAAGAAGTTCCAGGTAATCCAAGAGTGACTGAAAAATTGGCTAGCATTCTTCTTGGCCGTGCCAATGTAAATGAAATATTTCTTTACCAAAGAAACCCTAATAAAGAGGAAGTTTTACTTATTGAGAAATCCGTAGAATTATTTACTGAGGCAATAGGGAAATTTCACAAAGAGGGGAAAATTCCCTCATTAGCTTACGCGTTAATAAGGCGTGCCACCGCATACAAAGCTTTATTAAAAGGCAAAGAGGCCAGAGATGATCTTGAGCAGGCTTATAACATAGCTAACGAAGACCCTGAAATAGTATATTGGCATTCTGTTGAATTGGCACAAGAGAATTTGAACGAGGCTATCATTCATCTCAAGAAAATAATCAACGCAAGTGAAAAATGTGATGTCGAGTTTCTACTTGCCCAAATGTTAAGACAACGAAATTCCGATGCAGATCTTGAAGATGCCATAAAAATTCTTGAAAGTAGAATTAAAGATTTGGTGAATATGCCATATGATTTTAGAGAAGACTATTTAAGTTTGTTTTTCCAAATACGATCTGAAATTGAAAGCTTTGAACAAATTCAGAATAATTATGATGACATAACTTCAGGCATTATTGACGAAGCTTCAAAAAGAATTTTATGGGCTGAGGTACTATGGTTCTTCAAAGACATCCCATCTTCTATTAAACAGACAAAATATTGCCTTGAAGCATTAGATGAAGGGATAGGTGGTCATGATAAACGTCGACTTGCAATTCTTATGAAAAATCTCGGACTTCATAAAGAGGCACTTCATATTTGGAAATCTATAGTTCCTTCTCAATACGTCGGACAAGACACTTACAGTCTCCTTGAATGTGCCGAGAGATGCGAGGATGCTAAATTTGTTATCGAGTTCTCTAAGCAACTACGTACTAATAGCATATGGGATAGGCGGATTTTTGAATTGGAGCTTTATTACCATGAATTGTTCAATGATAACGAAGGTGCAATAGCACTGTTACAGGAATATCTGGAAAAACCAAAAAAAGAAGATTCGTACGCTCCGTATATTAGAGCAAGACTATCTTTGATAGGTATTCGTATGGAGCAATTTGACTTAATCGAGAAAAACCCTTCCCAACTTCCTAAGGTTACCGATGTAGATGTACGTACAGGAACACTAGTTGTAAATGTGCTCCGATATGGTGGCAATCATCAAGAAGCTTTGGATTATGCTTATGATCTGCTTAGACTAAATTGGGATGACAGCCTATCCCATATTACCATGATGGCAATATTATCGCCAATTGGCCCTCGAATAGCTGTTGATCAACCAGACTCTGTAGCTCTTGGTACTGCTGTTCGATATAAAGAAGACGATACGGATGACGTGCATTGGCACGTAGTTGAAGATTCAGTTGTTTCTGTTCCGGTTCAATCTCGTAATGAATATTCCTTGGACCATCCTATCACTCAGGCTATGTTAGGTAAAAAAGAGGGCGATAGTTTCTTTATCAGAAAGGATAGTCTTCAAGATCGTACTGCCACAATTCAGGCAATTTATAGTAAATATGCCTATCGCCACAGTGAATGTTTTGAAAATTTTGAATCAAGATTCCCACACAATAATGCCGTAAGAAAATTTATTGCTATTGATAAAACAGGAAAGTTTGATATTAGTCCAATACAAAAATTAGCAGAGAAAGACGCTGAATATGTAAGGCAGCTTGAAGAAGTGTATTCAACACAATTATTTCCTATTTATTTAATCGCTCTAAAAAAGAAGCGGTCTATAGTTGAAACAATGTATTATGTTGCGGCAAGTCCAAGCCTAAAATTTAAATGTTGCATTGGAAACGAACAAGAGGAAAACAAAGCAGAGAAATGGATGTCTACTGCTAAAGAAGTTGTTATTGATGCATCAGCAATTGTAACATTAATGTTTGTTTTGAGCTATGAATACATTCTGAAACTACCTTGCAAATTCATTGTATCAGAAGGAACTCTAAATGTATTCAGACAAGTTGAAAGTTTACACGAGGATCCTGAAGCCGTCGCGGGTTCATATTCTGTTGATGGTTTCCACCCAATCACTTCAGCTGATGTAATCAAAACGAGGGAGAACTTAAAAAAGTTAATAAAATTCATAGAAACTAACTGTACAATTATTGATGGTTTAGTTGTAGCAGAGTTAGAAAAAGAAAGACGTGACATATTAATTAACATACTGGGACGAGATTGTGTAGAGTCAATATTGCTTGCGACACAAGCGGACAGAATTTTATGGACTGATGATTTGGCTACGGCAGCTTTAGCACAGAATGAATTCGGCTGCTATAGAATATGGACCCAATTCTTTTTCAATCACTTGCTAGAAAAAGGACTGCTTGACAACAATATTGTCCGAGATATCACTGTATCGCTTATGCAAATGGGATACTATTACACAAAACCTACTATCGACACATTCATGGCGGCGATTGGGAAAAGTAATAACGATATCGATCAAGCACCTGCTTTTCAAGTGTTTAATTGGTTTAGCGATCCTAACGTAAAGGTTCAGGGACAGTTTTACATTGCTACTAGTGTTATAAAAAAAGCATGGCAAGATATTCATATTGATAATATTTCGCAGCATATAACAATTAGGATTTTAGAGAGATTAGCCCAGCGATCTAAGGGATACTTTGCAATTGAGGCATTGAAAGAAGGAATACGACAGGTGTTTGGGCTCGATGTTGTAAACGCAAAAAAAGCTAGGGATACTATCGAAGGTTGGTTAAGAGGTGGACACATTATTCTACCGTAATTCTACTAATAATATCCTCTGCATAATCTCCAGGATTTGTTAATCTCCTTTGTATTTGAGAATTTCCCCTGCCGCTCGCGGCAGGGGAAACAAATTTGAATTGGTGGGACAAGCCCCACCCTACAATTTATATACCTGGATTCCTGCATGCGCAGGAATGGCAACGTCGCCCCATTCGACTACGCTCAGGGCAGGCTGGCGACGGCTAAACAATAAAAAGAAACCCACGGCAATGTCGTGGGCTAAACGATTTGGATTTCGCCTTATTCTATTACGTGGATATTTTTCTTTTTGGAAATATCCTTCAGGACTTTCGGCCAGACGGTGGCGGAAACCTCGCCGATGTGGGCCTTCTTCATTAAAAGCATAAAGGTACGGGATTGGCCGATGCCGCCGCCGATGCTAAGCGGTATTTCATTATTCAAAATTGCCTGATGATACGGCAGCTTCAGGAAATCGAGCTGGCCGGAAATCTCCAACTGCTGCTTCAGCGTTTCGGCAGTTACACGGATACCCATAGAAGTCAATTCGTGCCGACGCTTTGTTACCGGATTCCAGACGAGGATATCGCCGTTAAGGCCGTGGGTATCTTTTCCGGTTTCGGATTTAGTGTCGGTAACCCAATCGTCATAATCGGCGGCGCGGAGCTCGTGTGGGTAGCCGTCCTTAAGTACCCAGCCGATGCCGATTATGAACATTGCGGGGTGTATCTGAAGCATTTCGGTTTCACGCTGTTTGCGGGGCAGGTCGGGAAAACGCTCGAGGATTTCTTCTGCTTGTATGAAGGTCAGCTCGTCGGGCATATCGGGATATTTGTCGGTCTTTAGCTGGGGAAAGAGCTCCTGTATGTGAAGCTCGGCACCTTTTAAGACCTTCCAGATTTTCTCGACGACCTGTTTTAGAAAGTGCAGATTTCGCTGCTCTTTTGTTATTGCCAGCTCCCAGTCCCACTGGTCGACATACGCGGAATGGTCGTGGTCGAGGAAGTAGTCTTTTCGCACGGCCCGCATATCGGTGAGCAGTCCCTCTCCAATATCCATACCGAACTGCTTTAACGCCATCCGCTTCCATTTTGTAGCAGCCTGGACAAGCTGTGCGCGTATGGGTTTTTCGAGGCCAAGGCCGCAGGGAAACTCGATTGGGGTCCTTGAGCCGTCGCGGTCGAGCAGGTCGTTGACGCCGCTTTCGACATCCACAATAAGAGGGACGGTAACGCGAATAAGGTTCAGTTCCTTACAGAGGTTCTGCTCGATGTAGTCCTTGGCGGCATAAGTAGCGATTTGTGTCTCTTTTGGGGTCAGTAAAGAGCTGTAATCCTGGGGCAGGGTTTTCTCGAGCTCGTCGTAGTTCCCGATACCTGGACCGGCCAGGTCTGCTTTTTTGTCCGGCATTGCCTTTTCTCCTGAATTCTTCTTGTCTAAAGCAGCTTGAACGCCAAAAAACGCGTTCAATCGACACCGTTATGTCCACCAAATTTTACATTGAGCATATAAAATAGCAAGAGCATTTTTTGCGTACGGGTTGACTTGACCGCACAATCTGCATAGAAGGTGCTTAAAATTCAGAATTGTCGATTGAAGCTGAGGTGTTTTGCTGATATAATCCTGGCTCGCTTCAGGATATACGAACAAGCGGAGAGTCTGTAATGAGCGAAAAACTCGATAGACACATTCTTGGAAACGGGATAGTAATCCTCGGCGAGCAGATGCCGGCAGTTCAGTCGGTGGCATTCGGATTTATGCTACCTAGCGGAGCAGCAAGGCTGCCGGACGGCTGTGGTGGTGCGGGTAACGTTATCAGCGACTGGATATTTCGTGGGGCCGGCAAGAGAGATAGCAGAGAGCTTATTGATGCCCTGGATGGATTGGGATTGCACCGCAGCAGCGGTGCGGGAAGCTCGCACTTAACGATTGGGGCGGCGTTGGAGGCGGACAACCTAGGGCCGGCTCTGGAACTATATGCAGACATAATATTGAGGCCCAAGCTGGACAAGAAGCAATTCGAGCTGTCGAGGGAATTAGCTGTCCAGGCATTGTTGGGGCTGGATGACGACCCACGTGGGAAAGTAGGACTGAAACTACGGGAGCAGTTTTATCCACAGCCTTTGGGCAGAAGTCCTATGGGCAGTGAGGATGAACTTAAAAAACTAACGGCCGAGAAGGCAGAACAAATAATCAAACAAAACCTCGACCCGGGTCAGATGATATTCTCGGTGGCAGGTAAGTACGATTTTGATAAGGTATGCAGACAGCTTGAGAAGCTGTTTGCAGAAAAGCCAAAGGACGGATTGCAGGAGATTATACCGGGTCAAAAGGGCACAAGATATGTGCATGAGCAACATGATGGTGCGCAGGTGCATATCGGCGTTATGACGGAAACAGTTCCGGTCAGCAACAAAGATTATTATGATGCGCGGGCGGCGGTCTCTGTATTAAGCGGAGGTATGAGCGCGCGGCTGTTTACCGAAGTGCGGGAAAAACGAGGGCTTTGTTATGCAATCGGAGCTCATTATTACAGCTTGAAAGAGATGGCGGGCATAGGATGCTACGCGGGTACGACTCCGGAGAAGGCACAAGAGACGTTGGATGTAATCCTAAGAGAATTTAATCGGCTGGCAGAAGGTGTCAGCGAGCAAGAGATTGAAAGGGCCAGAGTCAAGCTGAAGAGCTCACTTATTATGGAAAGCGAGTCGAGCAGCAGCCGGGCAGGAGGAATAGCAAGTGATTATTACCTGCTGGGCAGAGTTCGGCGATTGAGTGAGATTAAGGAGAAAATCGAAGAGAGAACTGTGGATTCAGTGCTGAGCTTTTTGAGAAATAACAGATTCAGGGATTTTACCGTCGTAACAATAGGGCCGAGAGATGTAAAGATGAGAGATTAGAGATGGAATTTAAAAAACATACACTGGATAACGGGCTTGCGATTATCGGTGAAGTGAATAAAGAGGCGCAGTCAGCGGCAGTCGGTTTTTTCGTAAAGACGGGCTCTCGCGATGAGAGTGAAGAAATAAACGGCGTATCGCACTTTTTGGAACATATGTTATTCAAGGGTACCGAGCGGCTAAGCGCACTGGCCGTTAACGAGGCATTCGACAGGACGGGAGCAAGGTTCAACGCGTTTACGGGTGAAGAGAGCACGGTTTATTGGGCGGCGGTTTTGCCGGAATATCTAAGTGAAGCCACTAAGCTGTGGACGGAACTGCTGCGGCCGGCGCTCCGGAAGGAAGACTTCGACATTGAAAAGAACGTTATCAAGGAAGAAATAGCGATGTATCTGGACCTGCCACATTACGACGTTATGGAAAGGTGTAAGTCGCTGTACTTTCAGGGACATCCGTGCGGAATGAGTGTCCTGGGGACTAATGAGAGTATCATGAGTCTAACGATTGAGCAGATGCGGGATTATTTCAGCCGAAGGTATGCACCAAATAATATGGTGCTGGTGTGCGCCGGGAACTTCGAGTGGGAGCAGCTTTGCAGTTTAGGGCAGGCAGGATGCAGCCAGTGGCAAAGGCAGGAAAGCGGCCGATGTCTGGAATTCCATAACGGCAGAAAGGAGAAAAAGCGCGAGGAGAAGGCTAATCTGGTGCGGGAACACATCTGTCTTTTCAGCCCTTCAGTTTCGACGCAGGATGAGCGGCGGTTTGGGGCGATGCTTCTGTCAATGGTAATCGGAGATGATGTAGGCTCGCGTTTTTACTGGGAACTCGTCGATAAGGCACTGGCGGAGACGGCAACGATGCAGCTCTGGGCGATGGACGGGACTGGGGTCTTTTGCAGTTATATCCGCTGCAGTCCGGAAAATGCCGGGAAGATTAACGACTTAATCAGAAAAATCTTTGAAGAAATTGCTGCAAAGGGGATAACCAAAGAGGAGCTGCAAAAGGCAAAAAACAAGGTCCTAAGCCTGCTAACAATAAGAAATGAGCTTCCAATGGGCCGTCTGATTGACCTTGGTAGAAACTGGCTGTACCTGAAAAAATATCTAACGGTCGAAGAGGAAATTAGCTCGATTAAAGCAGTCACATTGAAGGATATAGAGGAGCTGATACAGGAATTGAAACCGGGGGATTTCACACAGCTCTCAATCGGGCCGCCACGAGGCAGCCAATAACAAAACGGCTAAGGATGAATTATTCTTGATTATTCCGGCCATTTCGGTTAAACTATATTATCCAAACTGACTGTTTTTTGGTCCGGCAACAACTGTAAGTCTTGTATTGACAGGAGCATAAGAAAGCCATAATTTCGAGGCTTGTGCATAGTTTATGCTATATTAGAGCGAACTTAAGTGGGTTTGTCGCTGTATAAAGTAATAAGGCGAAGAACCGGACGATATCGGCGCAATTTGCGTGCCGGCGGACTTGAGGAGGCAACAGGGATGAATCAGAAGGATAGTAACAAGGGATTTGACACTGACATTATGCAATGTAAGATGGATATTTTACGTGCGCATCAGAGTGCAGCCTTGTCAGAAATAAAGAAGCATAAGGATAACGAAAAAGAGCCGGCCCGCAGCAAACCACAGGCCTTTTCGGAGGAGAAAAATCCCTCCCCTGCTGTCGTTGGCAAGTCCTCACAATCAGCAATGGAAAAGAAAATAATAAAAACTGAGCTGAAAAGCGACCTGCCAGCACGAAAGCAGAGAAAAGATATAACGAAAAAAGTGCAAGCAGAGCAAATCAATACCACACAAACTAAATCCACACCTGCCATGAGAAGTCCTGCCGAAACATGGGTTGAAACGGTCAAGATTGAAGAGGAGCCGCCCAGGGCGGTCGAGGGCATAGGTGCTATACGCCGTGAAATTTCAGAGTCTGTAGCAACAAAGGAGAAATCAGCTGAAATTTTAAGCGATGCAAAAAGACAAAGAGAAGAGAAGCTGTCCGAAAATGCAGAATATGCCCAGAGCAACGAAGTACAATTCATCCAACAAATCAAGTCGATAAGAGCCGGTGGTAACCAGACAGGTAGACAGGAAGTACCGAGATTTAACCTGGCTGAGCAAATTATGGCGGAGCAGCGTAAAAGCTCGTCAGTCAAACGAAAGGCCCCAAGCAGCAAAATCGCCGTTGAACAACAGCAGGTGAATGACGAAAAATCGGTAAGTCTATCGGAGCAGGAAGCTATTCGTGAAGAAAAACAGATTTCCCCGGTACAGCAAGAAATAATTACGAGGATTGTTGGCCAGGATATTGAACGACTTTTCAACAGCGGGGAACAACGAGGACGAAAGAACTTTGACGACCAAAGGTTCTGAGAAACAACAGAATTCGGAGGGGACCATCTGAGAAGATGAGAAGTAAATCCTAAATTTAGGCAAGGATATGCGTTCGATTTTACACATAGCAGGCCGACTAAAAGCAATAATTCTGCAGGACCGCTTGCTGATGGTCGGCTTAATTATAATGGCCACAGCAATATTTCTATTAGTCGTTGTTCTGCTTTGGGTAAAGTTGCGGTCAAAAAGCAGTAAAAAGGCCGCTTCAAAGGAAAAGACAAAAGAAGATTTGCAGGAGCCGGAAGAGGAGCAGAAAGCTCCAGACGAAGCGGACGAGAACTATAAATCCATTATAGAGAGTCTCAGGAAGGTCAAGAAGAAATACAAATCAATTTTGTTTGTGGGCTGGGACCTCCATTCTCTCCCGGTAACTATCCCGGTGAATGTAGCACTTGAACTGGCGAAAGACAAGAAACGCTGCCTTCTTATCGACCTTGACATTAGGCGTGACGCGATAGCAAGGGTGTTTAATATCGAGGACATACCAGAATTGAGGGTAAAGGCTTCGCGAACGGAAGTGGAGAACCTATGGGTCTGGCCTGCCCATAATTTCACGAGACTTAAACAAATGAATGTAAAGCTGCTTGTTCAAAAGGCACTGGAGAAATTTGACCTTGTGATTATAAACTCGCCCTATCTGGCGAGCAGCCCCGATCGAAATCAAATTCTCTCATCAGCTCAGGCAGCGATTATTTTCAGTCCGGACGACTCGAAGACAACCGAACTTACCAAACTAATTAAGGCATCACAGTGCACGCTAATCGGAAAAATCCAGAGTCCGGAGGTCAAGGCTAAAGTAATCAGCACATAATCACAGTTATAATACCCCCCCCATTTCTACCTGCGTCGTTGTTCATCCAAGAGCATAAATACTGCTCCCGGCTATTGTGGGTGCATAATACGGCAAGTTCGGGTGATAACCTATTCAAAGCATCTTTGGCAGGAGAAACCCGGTTAACGATTCCCATCATAGAAGCTGTTCGTATTCAGAATGTCTCATCCGAACCGCCATAGACCAGACGCATTCGGCCGATGTTCGGAATACAGGCCAGTGAGACAAATCCATACGCTACACGAGACAGCGTGTTGTTACGGCTGTTTTTAAGAAGAAATTTTTTCAGGCCATCGGGCCAAGGTAATCGAAAGCCGCTTGGCCAATATACTAAGATTGCCTTTCCCACCATATAGTCTCTCGGCACGATTCCCGGACGATATTGCTTTCCTCCATTCCCTTTTCCTGGTCTTGCCCACCATCGGCCATCCAAACTTGCAGGGCTGTTGTCTCCCAGTACGAAAAATTCATCGGCCCCAAGTACAAGGGGATTGCCGGCCCCGGCGCGGCAGGGATGGTCGCGGCCGGAGAGACTTAGCGAGGTGTAGTGGATATCGCGGAAAATCGCTGAATGAGAAAGTGTGAGTCTGCCGGAACCAAAAATAAGCGCTTTGGGCTGAATTTCAGCCTCGATTGGTCCTGCATCTTCTGGCCCGTTACCTAAATTACAAGCTAATTTTTCACTGCCACAATAGAGAATCAACTGATGGTCGACGTTGGCAAACTTCATCTGCAGCGGTATGTTTGTGGGTGGAGGCTGAATCCTTTTCCGGGCCAGCTCGACCGGCTCAGTATCGGCCTGCATCTTTTCGATTACCATCAGGCCGGTAAAATCGAGCCAAGCACGATAAAGCGTTCTATATTTGCTTAAGCCGACGCCGATATGCCCGTTCGATTCGGACGAAGAGATGAAAAAGCGAACCATCAGGTCGCTACAATACGGCTGGTACCTGTATTCGGTGGCAACGTCGTAAGCATAAGTTGCTCTGAAATCGTTACCGATATTCGTATCATAAACCATAGTGTTTTCTTCGTCGGCATTGCTTTCGAGCGTAATGACGGTGGGATTTTCGCGGTCAAAGCTCCATTTAGAGCCTGTCATATTTTTGAAAGGCCGACGCCACTGGTGACCGTTGAAGGCGAATTCGTCCGGCCGGACGGGATAATAGTCATTATCATAGACAGGCATCCAGTCCTCCTGCTGAACTTTTGGGGGCTTTCTCGTTATTTCGCCGTTAATATAGACGTCTCCATCAATGATTTCGATTTCTTCGCCAGGCTTTGCGATTAGGCGTTTAATAAAATTCACTCTGGGCTCGGTGGGGTTCTTGAAGACGACTACGTCCCATCTTTTCGGCTCAAAGATTTGATAGATACACTTCAGGACGAGGACCCTGTCGCCGTTTGAAACGGGCATTTTCCTGTTGGTGGGCTGGAAATAGCCACAGCTTGGGCACCGAGGTTCTGCAGGCCTAAGAGGGACGTCATAGCCCGGCACGGTATCCCGGTTCAATCCGTAATGCTGGGGCAGGAAACCATGGTCAAATTCGTAGCCGCACTGGCTGCAGCGCATTCTAAAATGAGCGCCTTTGAGAGCATCTGCCATACTACCGGTAGGGATTCGGAATGCCTCCATTACAAAGGCACGAAACACAAATGCCAGGATGAAGGCGGTTGTTAACCATTCGAGGGTAGCAACAATCTCGGTTAAGATGGTTCTGTCTTTGTGCTCCTCGACTCTTTTCCTGTTACTAACTGATTGCATTGGCTAATCGGCTTTCAAAAATTTTATCAACGCTGCTTTGTGCAGAGATTAAATATTACTTACCGGACAAATAATCGTTTATTGCCGCAGCGGCTGTTCTGCCCTGTCCCATCGCGAGTATCACGGTTGCGGCTCCAAGGACAATATCGCCGCCTGCATAGACACCCTCGAGAGAAGTTTTGCAATTCTCGTCGACTATTATATTTCCCCACTTATTAAACTTCAAGCCCGGAGTAGTCTGCGAGATGAGTGGATTTGCGATATTTCCTATAGCTATGATTACAGTATCTACTTCGAGCTGGAATTCCGAGCCGGGCACCGGCACAGGTCTTTTTCTGCCGGATGCATCAGGCTCGCCGAGTTCGTATTTAAGCAGTTCAAGGGCCTTGACATAACTATCCCTATCCGCAAGTACTCTCTTTGGGCTCTGCAAAAGACGAAAATCAATTCCTTCTTCTTTTGCGTGCTCAACTTCCTCAATCCTGGCAGGCATTTCTTTTTCGCTTCGGCGGTAGACGAGATAGACCTTTTCCGCTCCAAGGCGGACAGCGGTTCGAGCGGAGTCCATAGCGACATTGCCGCCACCAACTACCGCAACTCTTCGTGATGTTACAATGGGCGTATCTGCTCCTTTGCCGAAACGGTAGGCATTCATAAGGTTGGCACGTGTGAGATATTCGTTTGCGCTTAAGACACCGATAAGATTTTCGCCCTCGATGCCCATAAATCTCGGTAGTCCCGCTCCTACACCGATGAACAGCGCATCGAACTTGTCGAGCGTCATCAACTGCTCAATGGTTCTGGTTTTGCCGACGAGAAAATTACATACGATTTTGACGCCCATTTTACTTAGGACTTCAATTTCTTTTCGAACGATGGCCTTCGGTAATCTGAATTCAGGAATTCCATAGACCATTACGCCGCCGGGCTTATGAAACGCCTCGAAAACAGTAACGTCGTGTCCCATTCTCCGCAGGTCTGTTGCTGTGACGATTCCGCTGGGACCTGAGCCGACAACCGCGATTTTTTTGCCGGTCTCAGGGGCAACTTCGGGAATGCTTTGATTGTCCCGGTCGAGATCGGCGACAAACCTTTCCAGTCTGCCGATAGAAACAGCCATATTTACATCTTTGTATTTTTTGCCGAGGGTGCATTTTTGCTGGCATTGCACTTCCTGTGGGCAGACTCGGCCACAGACGGCCGGAAGGAGTGAGTTTTCCTTTATAATGCTCAATGCCTTTTTATAGTCGGCCTCGGTAATGGCAGCGATGAAATCCCGTATCCTTATTCGTACGGGGCAACCTTCAACACAGGGCGCATTTTTGCACTGAAGGCAGCGCATAGCCTCCAGGCGGGCCTGTGTTTCGGTATATCCTAAAGCAACTTCGTTTACATTTTTCCTTCTGACGTTGGGGTCCTGGGCAGGCATCGACTGAGGTGGAATTTTGTACCTGTCCGACGGCTTGAGGGCACCACTACTCTGCTTTTTCAACAGCT
>CAYZTY010000040.1:0-21109 GCA_964481525.1 uncultured Pirellulales bacterium | reverse complement strand
CATTAAGAAGGTCTTTCTCACAGGTATTAAGGACAAAAAGCTGCATATTGATACAACAGCGACGGGAAAACCTCATCCCCTCAATATTAAGGTAAACCAGCCCGTTGGTATGTCGTTTAAAAAGGACTACAACAAGTACATCTTCGAATCGGTGGTGGCAGATTTCCAACCCAGTCAGACAAATTCAGGGGGAGATAAAATTGTCCTTACCTTGCCGGGACGAGTGGAGAAATTCCAGAGAAGAAGCTATTTTCGCGTCGCCATTCCCGAGGGACTCAAGGTCCAGGCGCTGTTCTGGCATCGCGGCTATCACGACGAATGCAATGACTTACCGGCTGAGGACTATTGGAAAGGCAGATTGCTGGACCTCTCGGCAGGCGGCATGCAGATAGTAGTCAGTATCAAACAGAAACCCAACTTCAGGACGGGGCAATTCGTCGGCTTGCAGTTTACGCCTATGCCTTATGAAAAGCCCTTACTCCTTGAGGCACAGATAAGACACATCGCGCCGACGGCCGATGAAAAGAACTTATGTCTCGGCGTGCAACTGATAGGCCTGGAGGCATCTGTCGAGGGCAGAGAAAAGCTCTGTCAGCTCTGCACAATTGTCGAGCGTTACCATCAAATGAACCAATGCTCACAAAAAGTCGAACCGTCCCCGGCCCGACGGTGAAACTTGTCCTGTTCAGTCGAAAGCAGAAGCCAAACTATCATTGAATTGCCGGGCCAATAGCTACAGCAACAAAAACCACCAATATCTCTAAGTGAGATTAAACTTGCAACATTTCCCCCCTCGGCCCAAAATCAAGCTGACAGTGGTGAAAATTTTGAGCTTCCTTTCTATCAGATGAAATAGACAGTATGTTATAATTGCCAGGCTTTCGCAAAAGCGCTGAAGCTGCGGTCAAAGGTCTTCTCCACCTCATCGGGGAAGCAACAGCCCGGCAGTTGCCTTGCAGCCAGATGCTGTCGCAGACATTCACAGCATAAACCCTTTTTGGGACAGCCTGGATAGGTACAGTTACAGTCGCTCAGGTTACGTTCCTTCTTACATTCCATAATCCTCTCCTTCCTCTGCTCGAAGGTTTAAGCTATCATTAGTGGCCATGTTATTGTAAGGTAAATCAGGAAAAAAGCAACTCAATAATGTCTCTGTCATTGAGGATATGTGTGTGGCGGATGTCCTGTCCACGTAAAACTGCCTGATGAGGTTACCATAAAGACCAGAAGATTTTTTTCTGAAAAAATTTTACACAAGTTCTAATCCCGGCAGTTATTATTATGTGGAACCTGAACATGTCCAGGTATTCAGGAATACCGGAGTCCTATAAATGAAGTTAGCCAGGCGAGCAGAGGTCTTCGAACAGATAAGAACAAAGTATATTGGATTCTTAGCATCGGTCCTCTGGAAGCTGACCGGCGACCGTGAACTTTTTACAGAAGCAATGCAATATTCCTTGTTAGGGATGTGGCAAAATGTAGAGAAACTCAACGGCAAAAAGGCTGGTGCGTATATCTACAGGATTGCACTTACGGCTAATTCACAGGCGTGGCGGAACAGAATCGGCAAAGATGGACAATTCGCCAAAAGCCAAATCGCTTTGGATAAAGAGCCGAGTGAAAAGCTCGACATAAATGAACTAACATCTCTGGTCAGACATGAAATAAGCCATCTTCCCGCCAAACAGGCACGGGCAATAGTGATGCGATACTTAGAGCAACAGGATTACAAGGATATCGCTGGAAGACTACGTTGTACAGAAGCCGGGGCAAGGTCGCACGTATCCAAGGCGATTGCCACCTTAAAAAGGAAACTAGCGGCTCTGAAAGAAAAGGTGCAATAAAATGAAGGGCAATCAAAATATTAAAGAGGTCCTGAAAAGATTAGGCAACGAGGAAATTCCGGCTGATGTGCACAAAATCGCAGAAGAGACATCGAGAGATTTTAGTAAAACTTTAATGCAAACAAGACAGCCGAAACATTATGTTTTGTGGGAGTATATTATGAAAAGCAAAATGACAAAACTGGCCGCTGTTGCGGTGATAATTATAGGGACATTTTTTGGTATCAGCCATTTTTTCGGGGGCACCGTGACATTTGCGGATGTCATCAAGCCGATTCTCAATGCTCGTACTGTAGTTTTTGACTTCATCGTGGGCGAAGAGGAAACCGGGCCGGTCATTCACGATATAGTCGCAGGTTCGAGAATCAGACGGACATTCTCGAATATGGAGACTATCCTGATACTCGACCTGGATAATGCCAAGATGCTTACCCTGGACCCATCGAGCAAAGGCGCAGCGTACATAGACATAGAGGGGCCGATTGGTGAAGGCACCAAAAGCATTCTGGACCTTATCCGAAATATCGTGACAAAGTTGAAAGAGCAGGATGAATTGCCGGTACAAGAGCTTGGACAGAAGGAGATTGACGGCCGCAAGGCAATCGGTTTTTTCCTGGCAGACAAACCGCATATAGAACTTACGATATGGGCCGACCCAAAGACGGCATTGCCGATTCGCATCGAAATACTGCTGGGACAGTCTTTTTTGGGACAGACACATTGCATTCTCAAGAACATCGAGTTTAATGTGCCGGTCGATGAGTCGCTGGTCAGCACGGAAGTTCCTGCCGGCTATACGCTGAGCGACCAAGAGTTTGATATGAGTCAGTTCACAGAGCAGGACTTTGTTATCACCCTTCGATTCTGGGTGGAGCATTTTCTCGATGGCAATTTCCCTGAAAGTCTGAACCTCGAAGATTTAATGAACGTGACTGGTCGGATAGGAGAAAAGATTGATAAACTGGACATATCGGAACAGGAGAAAATGCAACTCGGTATGACTTTTGGACGAGGATTTGTGTTCTTCCAGCAACTGGGACCAAACGGGGTTGACTGGCACTATGCTGGCAAGGGTGTAAAATTTGGTGATGCGGATACGCCGGTATTCTGGTATCAGCCGAAGGATTCAAAAACTTATCGTGTGATATATGGCGACCTGTCGGTTGAAGATGTACTACCGGAGGATTTGCCCAGGTAATTTGCCAAACTTCAATAATGCTTATTAAAAGGCCAGGTAGATTATGCCTGGCCTTTTATTATACAACAATTTTTTACCTCTGAGGACAGGTGAGTACTTAACTTGTTGTTGCAAGCCAGACGGTCATTTCGCCGGGGCCGCGGTTGGCCCAGGCATAATATGGTATAGCCAGGAAATCCTGTTTCTTCAGTGTGGTTTTCACACCCTCAGCATCACTTAAAACAACCGCCCTGCCGTGGATAGTCATAATACCATTCAGCATATCTTTGTGGTATTCGGTTGTAAGTTCAGCATTATCCGGTAAAACTATATTTAGGGCACGGCCATCATTGTCTTTCCATTCGGCGCAATATACAATTGGGCCTAGCTGAAGTGCGACTTTACCTGCATCATCTTTTACCTTTTCGTACGCTATTACGCGTCTGACAGGCATAGGCAAGTTCAGTTCAATTATATCACCTTTTTCCCAGTTGCGTTCAATAAAAGCAAAGCCCTTATCTATATTAAAAGCGAGCGTCTTTCCGTTGATTTGCAGATTAACTTTTTCGCCGCAATTATCTGTATAACGATACAAATTACTTGGAACAGGCTGATTCTGTGACCAGCCGGGTATCCTTACACAGATTGTAAATTTCCCGGGATTCTCCGGCTCAACGATTATTTTTACATTTCCATCCCAGGGATATTGTGTTTTCTGGCTTAATACAACGGTGTTACTACCCATTTTGACGGTGGCTGTGCTATCAACAAATAAGTTGATATAGATTTTGTTTTCTCGTTGTGCATATATGTAACCAGGAACCTGTGGGACAAACCGTACTAAGTTACTTGGACAACAAGAGCAGGAAAACCACTGGCTACGCTGGTGTTGGCCCTGAGACTCGAGAGGATTTGTATAAAAAAAACTATCGCCACTTAGAGATACGCCGGAAATCAACGCGTTATAAAGAACTCGTTCGAGAATATCGATGTATTTTGCATCGCCGTGCAACAAAAACAATCGATGGTTCCAGAAACAGTTGCCGATAGCGGCGCAGGTTTCGCAATAAGCAGATAGATTGGGCAGGTCGTAAGCATCGCCAAAGGCTTCTCCCGAACTACAAGCGCCTATGCCGCCTGTGATATATAATTTATTAGTGACAACGTCGTCCCATATTTTATTTATTGCGTTAAGATAGCTCCCATCCGCAGTTAGAGCAGCGACATCAGCCATTCCGCTGTACATATAAGTTGCACGGACAGCGTGTCCAACGGCTTCAGCCTGGTCAACAGGCTTTTTGTGTGACTGACTATATTCACCCCCATCGGGACCCCGGGCCTCAAGGAAGAATTTAGCAAGCTTGAGATATTTTTCGTTGCCGGTTGCACGATAGAGCCGGACAAGCCCCATTTCGATTATCTGGTGTCCCGGTGTGGATTGATTTTTACGGGGGCCGAATACAGTGTCTAAAAAGTCAGCATTTTTTATGGCGACATCGAGCAAATTCCGTTTGCCGGTGGCCTGGTAGTGTGCAACCGCCGCTTCGTAGAGATGGCCCATATTGTACAGCTCGTGGCTTGCATCGAGTTTTTCCCAGCGTTGTTTGCCGAACCATTTAATTAGATGTTTGGCATTATTTGTACGGGCTGTGTACAAATATCCGTCACTTTCCTGAGCGGCTGCGATTTTGTTAATAAGCTCATCGAGGTATTTATCTAGGTTGGAGTCAGGATGTGTTCTTAATGAATAAGCAGCGCCTTCGATAACTTTATAAAGGTCGGTATCATCAAATGGATGTTCGCCGCGATGCTCACCCTTCATCAGGCCACCAGCTATGATAAAATTGTCGATTCTGCCGGTTTCTTCGCATTTCTTAAAGATGTGAGGAATAGTAACTTTTCGATTAGTTTCTATTTTGTGTGCCCAGAAACCATCGGTAATTTTAACATCGGTGAATGATACCGGTTGAATCGGATAATCTTTCATCTTGTACCTTAATGTTATTTAACCTGAAACTGTGTTATTAAAACCAAATTGATAATGATAAAATTTTACCGGCAATTATGAGAAGTGCAATTCGATAATGTCTTTGTCGTTGAGGACGTGGTTTCTCTGGGCGTTTTGGCCGTCATAGACGCCAGTGCCCCAGATTCTTGCAAATTTGAGTTTCTCAGCTAATTCCCTGTGAATGGCCGCTGCCAGGTCCATAACAGTAGAGCCGGCCGGCAGGACAAACGGCTCATTCATATCAGCAGGCTTGCCCGGCGGTTTGGCATAAACGCGGATAATACCCAGTAATCTAAAGAACACTCCGGATAGTTCCTCAAGACCGGCACCGGTTTGGACAGATATTTCAACAAATTCAAAAGGATATTTACACGACTTCTTCAGCTTCCGGAGGGCATCAGGTTTGGCAATATCGGATTTAGTGCAGATGCAAAACGCTTTTTTGGCAATAACATTACCCTGAACGTCCTGAGCCGGGGTCTCGGAGTCGATTAGCAAGCTCCTTGATTCGAGGAAATCCAGACAAATTTGCAACTGCTCCTGCACATCGGCGGAAAGGTCAATGACGACAGCAACCAGGTCGCAGTTTCGATAGGTTCCCACCTGACCGGGCGCGCTGTAATCGGCGGTTATAGGGGGCATATCAACAAGCTGGAACTGAATATCCTCAAACTGTACCATTCCCGGTACAGGTGCGGTAGTAGCAAAGGGAAAATCGGCGACGTTTACTTTTGCGTTTGTAAGTGCCTGTACGATAGTGCTTTTGCCGCTGTTCGGCGTACCTAAAAGGACCACCTGGCCTGAGCCGCTTCGCGGAACGTAAAATACATCAACTTGTTTTGCCGCTTTCTTCTGAGTCGCAGCTTCTTTAAGCTTACTAAGCTTTCGCCTAAGGTCCGCTTTTAGGTGGTCTGTACCCTTGTGCTTTGGCATTACAGCCAGCATACGCTCAAGGGCAAGGATTTTCTCCTCATTGGTCGTAGCCTCACGGTACCACCGCTCGGCCTTAAGATATTCTGGTGTTAAATTCGCAGGCACAGTAAGAGCTCAAAACTAAAAACACAAAACTAAAATTATGCAACTGTCTGCTCAGCAACAAGGTCGCCGACTTCACTCGTGGAGTATCCCATTTTTCCGGCCTGGAGGCTCTTGAGCTTTTTGGCGGTTACAAACATCACGGCCTTTTCCACGGTATCGGCGGCCTTTTCCTCGCCCAGCGTCTCGAGCATCATTTGTACGGCACAGATAGCTGCAAGCGGGTTTATTACACCTTTGCCGGTATATTTGGGTGCACTGCCGCCGATGGGCTCGAACATACTTACACCTTCCGGATTGATATTTCCGCCGGCAGCGATACCCATACCGCCCTGAGTGATGGCGCCGAGGTCGGTAATTATGTCCCCAAACATATTGCCGGTTACAATCACGTCAAACCATTCGGGATTTTTGACCATCCACATACAGGTGGCGTCGACGTGGTAGTATTCCCTTGCGATATCTTGATATTCCTTTTCGCCCATTTCGTGAAAGGCTCTTTCCCACAAGTCATAAATATATGTTAAGACGTTGGTTTTGCCGCACAAAGCGAGGGTGTTTTTGTCGCCTTTGCCGCGAGCCTTTTTGCCGTACTTGCGGGCATACTCGAATGCGTATTTCAGGCAGCGGTCAACCTGAAAGCGATTATAGACCGACGATTGCACCGCCACTTCCTGCGGCGTACCTTTCATAGTAAATCCACCCGTGCCGGTATATAGGTCACCGGTATTCTCGCGAACGACAACAAAATCGATATCGTCCGGGCCTTTATCCTTCAAGGGTGTCTCAACTCCGGGATACAATTTAACCGGCCTTAGATTTATATACTGGTCAAGCTCAAACCGGGCCTTTAAAAGTATTCCCTTTTCTAATATACCCGGGGCCACGTCCGGATGACCAATAGCCCCCAGAAGGATTGTGTCAAATTTACGCAGCTCCTCAACGCCGCTATCCGGCAGAGTCTCGCCGGTTCTTTTGTAGCGTTCGCCGCCGAAATCAAACTCGGTCAAATCGACTTTGAAATTGAATTTGTTCGCAGCGGCTTTTAATACTTTTACCGCCTCAACAGTTACTTCCGGGCCGGTGCCATCTCCTGGGATTACTGCTATCTTGTACACTTTTATCTTCCTTTCAATACTTTAAGAGTCTCTGCCAATTGCCACTGGTATACCTTGCAAGGATAGGGTCATCAAGAAATTTCGCTTTGAAATTATTTTCCTGCAGAAAGGATGCTATGTCCTGGACAGCGCATTTCTCAGTGTGATAGTGACTGGCTCCAATCAGATTTATCCTCAATTCTTTTGCCAATGTGTGAAACTGCTTATTTGCACGTTGGACCGGTTCATGCGCCCATCGGTGCACGGCCGTTCCTGTAATGTATGTTGTGCAACCTAATTCCGCTGCCTTTTTCAGTATTTCGGGTTGGTCGCCACCTCCTGCGACAACGGCTGCTGGTCCATCCTCAGCATCATTATCGAAAACATCAACAGTTTCAATACCAAGCGACCGACTGACATACGACGCCATTACATCAATACCAGCGGCGTCTAATGTTCCCATAACGCCAAGATATCCGCCGCTTGCTTCGAAAAACGGTCTTGTGTTTGACAGAGATAGCCGGTTTGCAAAGCTTTTCGAAACGCAAATATTCAGACCCACGTCGAGAGGCGCATGAATCGTATATACAGCAACTTCTCTTTCCTCGAAATCTTTAAGATAATCTTCAGGAAACGGCCCAACACCCCTGGAATCTTCGTGATAATCATGGGGATGGTGTGTAAATATCAAAGACGGCCCGTCCGCCGTTGCCAAAAGATGGTCAAATACCTCAGTCGTTGTGAAGACAACGCAATAAACACTGTTGACTTCCTTCGCAAAATCGAACATTAGACCGCTTTTCTCGCTGAGAAAGGCTTCAGTCGCCTTCGCCCTGCCAACTTCGCTTATAGCGTGCTTGACCAATCCCGGGTCGCCCACCTCTTTGACGCGAAATTCTTTATCAAGCAGGCCAACTATTTGTGATATAGGTATCATTTGCCCTTTGTTTGTTTTTCTGAATATCGCCAAGCAACATCGAACATACTCTTCATGCATTTAACACATTTGCCGTAATCCATAGCGTCTATTGCCAATATCTTTTTATCTATCCAGGTCACCTCAAAGACTCTGTCGGAGAAGTAAATTGACCCTGCATTAGCATCAGTACCCTTGTAATCTTTGTAAACTTTTGCCTTTGTAACTGCAACCGGGCCGAGTTCTGTCAGTTCGCTGGTAGCTTTTGTCCCGGCCGGCAGGATAATTTTTACATCCTTTCCCTTGAGCAGCGGCAGAAACTTAGCGAGCATATCCATAGGAATATTATTGATTCTGAGAGTCCTTGACTTTTCAACTTTATCAGTTATTGCCTTGAGAGCTTCTTTAGTGGAACTGAAAGTCGTCGAAATTTTTGCTTCGTATTTTCCATCCACGATTGGCATACTATCAGCTCCTCTTGGCTTTCTCAGTTATGTGTTCCAATAGGCCGCCGTCGTTGATAATTTCAAGAGCGAAATCCGGCAGCGGTCTAAATTTAATATTAATACCGGCGGTTTTGTTTTTAATCGTGCCTGCTTTGAAATCGATTTGCAGCTCATCGCCGTTGCTGATTTTTTCTATTTGCTCCGGCAATTCGATTAAATAGAAACCGTTGTTAATTGCGTTGCGATAGAAAATTCGAGCAAAGGATTTTGCAATCACCGTCTGAACGCCCGCGCCGCGAATAGCCCAGATAGCATGCTCTCTCGACGAGCCGCAGCCGAAATCCTCGCCTGCAACAATTGCATCACCCTTCTTGACCTTTTCGACGAAGTCTTTGTCCAGGTCTTCCATGCAATGTTCCGCAAGTTCGGCTTCATCGTCAGTGTTCAAATATCTTGCCGGTATTATCTCATCAGTATTTATATGGTCGCGTTTATATACATGTGCTACACTCATTTTTGTTACCTCTTTTAGTTCAAGTCCTAAATCCTAATTTCTAAATCCTAAACAATATCAAAATCCTAAATACAAATGTTCAAAAAAATGTTATTTGCTCTTTGTTACAATTGAGCCGAATATGTGCGTAAGCTCACCAGCTTCCTTTTTCAGGGCTTCTCGTTCCTGCTCAAGGTCTCCGTTCCCACCGGTATCAACTAATCGGAGCCAGTAACGGCTCTCCTTTGCCTCTTTCCGGCATATCTTTATGCGCATCAAAAAATCCTTCTTACTCAGCGCCTCGTTCGCTTCAATATAGTTTGCTCCAACAGAACCGGATGCATTGACCAGTTGTCTCGAATCCTCAATGTTTGCTATGCTCTTTGGAAGCTTTTTCACAAACGCTCTTACTCTCTTGGCGAATTGAAAAGTCCGTTCTTCCAAATCATACTGTTTTGAATTTTTAGCTTCGGTCATTTAAATTTGTTTAGGATTTAGGATTTAGAAATTAGAATTTTCCTATAGGTATTTCCTCGGGTCTGTTAATTTTCCTTCCACTGCGCTCGCCGCTGCGGTTGCCGGACTTGCTAAGTAAACCTCGCTCTTGGGATGTCCCATTCTGCCGACAAAGTTTCTGTTAGTTGTGCTGACGCACTTTTCGCCCGCTGCGAGGATACCCATAAAGCCACCCAGACACGCTCCGCAGGTGGGCGCGCTGATTACACAGCCGGCCTCGTAAAACACATCAAACAGCCCTTCATCCTTGGCCTGTTTCCAGATTCGCGGCGTTGCCGGCACAACTATCGTGCGAATTGCAACTTCTTTATTTTTAAGAATCTCTGCTGCGATTCGCAAATCCTCGATTCGCCCGTTGGTGCAGCTTCCTATGTAAGCCTGGTCCATCGCCTTGCCCGCACATTCGCCGATAGGCACTGCGTTACTCGGCAGATGCGGCAGTGCAACCATAGGCTCGATTTTTGAGCAGCCAAACTCCTCAACCGCGACATACTCAGCATCTTTATCCGATTCGTAAACGGTGTAGTCTTTTTTGTCCTTCAAATGTTCATCGAGATATTTTTTTGTTATATCATCAAAGCCGATTATGCCGTTTTTGCCGCCTGCCTCGATGGCCATATTAGTCATTGTCATTCTGGCCTCCATCGACATTTCAGCCAAGGCCGGGCCGACGAATTCCATCGCCCTATAGAGTGCACCGTCTGTGCCGATTCTGCCGATTATAGTGAGTATAACGTCTTTACTATACACGCCGGCCCCGAGCGAGCCGTTAAGGACGAACTTCATAGAGGCCGGGACCTTGAACCATAATTCGCCCGTTGCGATAGCCGCGGCCAAATCTGTGGAGCCGATGCCGGTACTAAAGGCTGCAAAGGCACCATAAGTACAGGTGTGCGAATCGGGCCCAACGATAACCTCACCCGGCCGGATATGGCCCTCTTCCGGCAGCAGTGCATGACATACACCGGCCCTGCCGAGTTTATAGTAATATTTTATTTTGTGACGTTTTGCCCACTCGTCGAGCCGTTTGTGCAGCTCGGCGCTCTTAATATCCTTTGGCGGCTGAAAGTGGTCGGGGGTTACAATTATTTTTTCCCTGTCGAATACTTTGTCGATACCCCGCGCTTCGAGCATTGAAACAGCCGCCGGCCCAGTTACATCGATAAACAAAACTATGTCCAGTTTAGCATCGATAATCTGCCCCGGCACGACTTTTTTTTGCCCTGCCGCCCTCGCCATAATTTTCTCAGTAATTGTCATAGCCATAAACCAGTCCTTAGCTTTAGTTTGTAGTTCATTGTTAAATTTCAACTTTTACGTCAGGTTCCTGCCCTTTATCCTTAGCTGCGACCATTCTGTTAATGGCATCGACGTAGGCCTTAGTGCTTGCCTCGATGATATCCGTGGAGATGCCTCGGCCGATAAAGCTCCTGCCATTTTCACTGATTCTGACCGTCGCTTCGCCGAGCGCTTCCTTGCCTCCGGTTACCGCGCGTATCGAGTAATTCTCCAGTTTCGGCGACAGGCCCGTCGCTTCTCTTATTGCCTCGTACGCAGCATCGACGGGGCCGTCACCGCAGGCCGCGGCCTGTTTGGGTTCGCCCTTGACCTTCATTTTGACGCTTGCGGTCGGAAGCGTACCGGTCCCGCAGGCAACATGCAGATACTCCAGTTCATAGGTCTGCTCTATAACGTGAATCTCGTCGCTGATTATCGCCGCTAAGTCCTCGTCGAAGACCTCTTTTTTCTTGTCGGCAACAGCCAAAAATCGCTCGTACGTTTTGTCCAGTTCCTCTTTACTCAATGTGTAGCCCATCTCTTCGAGGCGATGGCGAAGACCGTGACGTCCGGTTCGGGCCGTCAGCACAACACGACTTTCTGCAAAGCCGACGGCCTCCGGCCTCATAATTTCATAAGTTTCACGCTTTTTCAGAAAACCGTCCACGTGAATTCCCGAGCTGTGAGCAAAGGCATTTCCCCCCACAATCGCTTTATTGTCAGGAACGGGCATTGCCAGCATATCCGCCACCATCCGGCTGGTTCGATAGAACTCGCGGGTGTTGATGTTGGTTTCCAATTCTTCAAAGAAGTCGCGACGCGTATGGATTGCCATAACCACCTCTTCGATGGCTGCGTTACCGGCTCGTTCACCGACGCCGTTTATAGTCCCTTCCACCTGTCGAGCACCATTCTT
This sequence comes from uncultured Pirellulales bacterium, assembly GCA_964481525.1. GTDB lineage: Bacteria > Planctomycetota > Phycisphaerae > Sedimentisphaerales > CAYZTY01 > CAYZTY01. The sequence goes on along the minus strand of CAYZTY010000040.1, from coordinate 9,383 downwards.
CACGCCCGCTAAGGAATTAGCCACGGCCATTCCCAAATCGTCGTGGCAGTGGACGCTGATTATCGCTTTAGCAATGTTCGGTACATTAGCCCGTATATCCCGGATGAGAGCACCGTACTGTTCGGGCATAGAATAACCCGTGGTGTCGGGGATATTGACAACGGTAGCACCGGCTTCAATAACGGCCTCAAGAACCTCGTAGAGGTAGGCCCGGTCGGCCCGTCCGGAATCTTCGGCGTAAAACTCGACGTCGCTGACATATCCAGCGGTGTGCCTGACCGCTTCAACCGCCATTTTCAGGATGGTGGCCTGTTTCTCGCCCATAGTTTTGCCGTATTTATCGTCTGCGAATTTTCCCGCGATGTGAATCTCCGAGACGCCGATACCCGTATGGATGCGGGGCCGCTTCGCCTTGGCCAGGGCCTTTCTGCAAGTATCGATATCTTTTTTTATGGCCCGGGTCAGGCCACAAATGACAGGGCCTTCAATTCTTTCCGAGATAAGACGCACAGCCTCGAAGTCTTCAGGCGATGAGGCAGGAAATCCCGCTTCTATAATGTCGACGTTCAGCCGAACTAACTGCCGGGCGATTTCCAGCTTCTCCCTCGCCCCTAACCTGGTCCCGGCCGCCTGTTCGCCGTCTCTTAACGTCGTATCGAAAATCATAACTTTTTCCACGGACATTTTAATTTCTCCTTATTCCCGGCTAACAGAGGCAGATTATGCCGCAAGAATAGCCAAAATTCTACACATTTTATGGAAAAACAGATTTTTGTGGATGTACAGTGGGTTATTGCGCCTTGCGGCGCAGGAGCAGAGTAAGCCGGCCAAAACCAGCTCTGGAAGGAACGCAAACTGTAAATTTATCAGTCATAAGCAAGGAACCTCAAAACACACACTACTTATTATATCGGCAGAAAATCCTGCGGCAAGAACTTTTTTACAAATTTTCCCAATTCCTGAACCGAGTGAAAACCATACCAAGTTTGACAAACGACAATTTACTCCCTAATATCATAATAGAAAAGGACCAGATAAGTACTATCAAAGGTACATTGCGCTTATAAAGGATTAGAAAATGCAAAAAGTATGGCTCGGCAAAAGCCAGATGGAGGTTACTAAAATCGGTTTCGGGGGAATACCTATTCAACGGCTGAGCGAACAGCAGGCCATAAAAGTTATCCGCAGGGCAATCGAGCTGGGCATTGACTGGATTGACACGGCCAACGGCTATGGCCCAAGCGAAGAGAGAATCGGCAAGGCCATTAAGTCTTACGACCGCAGTGCTATAAAAATCTTTACCAAGGGCGGGGGAAAAACACGCGACGAGCTGCATAGTCAGATTGAGCTTTCGTTTAAAAGGATAAAAACCGAGTATATCGACCTTTTCCAGTTTCACGGCGTCCCCAGCGAAGAGGTGTGGGGAAAAATGCTCTCGGAAGGCTGCCTCGAGCTTGCACTTGAACTGAAACAAAAAGGCAGAGTGCGGCACATAGGCGCCTCGTTTCACAGCCTCGAGACGGCGCTGGCGGTTATGGACAATCCTGAAATTGAGGTCATTCAGTGGCCGTTCAATTTTATTATGGCTGACCGCGGCCAGAAAGTGCTGGAGAAATGCAGGGCCAACGACGTCGGCTTTATTGCAATGAAACCTTTTGGCGGAGGTGTCCTTGAGGATGCCGGTCTTTGCATTCGATTTCTGCTGCAGTATCCGCAGGTTGCTCCGGACCCCGGTTTCGAAAAAATCGAGGAGGTAGAAGAGGTTGTTCGTCTTGCCCAACGAGCCGAGCCGCTCTCAGCAGAGGATAAAAGCCAAATCGAACGGCTTCGTAAGGAATTAGGGACGCGTTTTTGCCGGCAATGCGGATATTGTATGCCCTGCCCGGAAGAGATTAATATAATGCTTCTCGTTACGATGGACTCGATAATAAAGCGGATGCCGCCGGAAGCGGTGATTGGCTGGCTCAGTGAACACGTCAAGACAGCTGATAACTGTACCGACTGCGGCCAATGCGAGTCAAAATGCCCCTATAAACTGCCTATCAGGCAGCGTATGCGTGAAGGCGTAGAGTTATTCAAAGCTCTGAAGCAATAATGGCCTGAGGTTACGGCACTGCTTTCTCAGCCAAAGTTGTAATGTTTCCTGACTGCTTTTTTTACCTGCCAGGTGCAGCTTAAATCTTCCGGAAACACCACAAAGTCGCCCGGTCCGAAACTTACCGATTCATTTCCCTCGCGGTCGGTCACCGTTACCTCGCCATCAATGATAAGGCAGGTTTCCTTTTCGGTATAGTCCCAGTCAAACGTACTGGGCTCGCAGGTCCAGGTCGGCCAGCCTTTGCATTTTTGCGCTTCTTCATCGGTTGGCTTTCGCACAATGACATCTTTTATTTCCGGCACTTTATTCCTCCCTATCCAATACAATAACTTTTGGGGCGATTATACAGCCGGAACTTGAGCCTGTGAAAAGATTTTTCCAAACAGACGGTGGCGGATTGTCCTTTCTTACGATATAAAAGGGCTCGGCAATTATCGTTTTTTACTGGAAGCGATTATGGAGGAAAATCAGTTAAACAAGCTTAAAGCCTGGTTTGACGAATATGTTACCGGTTTTTATGGCGAAGACCGGTTTGTCAATGCAAATCTGAAATTGAAGCAGGACCACACGCGCCGGACCTGCGATGAAATGCTCTGGCTGGCCTCGAAACTTGGCCTTAATCCCCGTCAACACAGGACAGCCGAGGCAGTAGCGATGCTCCATGACATCGGTAGGTTTGAACAGTTCGTGCGTTATCGCACCTATAACGATGTCAGAAGCGTGGACCATTGCCGGTTGGCCCTGCAGATAATTCACAATACCCGCATATTCGAACCACTCGAACAGAGAGAAAAACAAATAATTGAGGCCGCGATTGAGCACCACGGCGCACTTAAGCTGCCCGACAGTCTTGATGACGAGACCCTGCTATTTGCCAAACTAATCCGCGACGCCGACAAAATCGACATCCTTTACGTAGTCACTGATTACTATGGGAAATATACCGAAAATCCTCAGGATTTCCTGCTGGAACTGGAATTTCCCGATACCGACGAATACTCGCCAGAGGTACTGAGCGACGTGCTAAACGGCCGAAGGACCGATTACAGCAAATTACGTACGCTGAACGATATGAAGCTGCTGCAGTTGGGCTGGGTCTACGATGTAAATTTCTCCGTTACATTAAGGCGTATAAAGCAGCGAGGCTTATTGGAAAAGCTGGTCAGCTTTCTGCCGGATGTGGAAGACATCAAAAAGGTCCGAAAGCAGGTTCTGGCATACGTTGAAAGCCGTATTGCTGAGGGTGACTAATAACCGGCTTGACAGCTTCAAGCCGCCGGTTTACTATATGCGTCCGGCGGTAAAATCCTCAAGATTATACACGGTGAGAATATAAATAAAAGGGGCCATACTATGGAACAAACAGTTCTGCAAACAGACATTTCGAAAAGCTCGGCGAAACATGGCAAGGTACGAGACATCTACGAACTGGACGATAAGCTTTTGATAGTAGCCACGGACAGAATAAGCGCTTTCGACGTGATTATGACAAACGGGATACCGTATAAGGGTATTGTGCTGACTCAGATATCGAAGTTCTGGTTTGATTTTCTGCAGTCCGACGTGGAGCATCATTTAATTACCGACAATGTTAGTGAGTATCCAGCACCTTTTTGTGACTATTGGGACCAGCTTGCAGGCCGAAGTATGCTGGTTAAGAAGTCGCAGGTTTTGCCGATTGAATGCGTTGTTCGCGGCTATCTGGCCGGCTCAGGCTGGAAGGAATACCAAGACAACCAGACCGTATGCGGCGTTAAACTTCCGGCGGGCCTGAAACAATGCCAAAAGCTGCCGGAGCCTATTTTCACGCCGGCTACGAAAGCCGAACTCGGCCGGCACGATGAGAACATCAGCTTTGAGAAAAGTGCAGAGATAATCGGCAGTGAAGCGGCGACGTATGTACGCGATAAAAGCATAGAGATTTTCAAAAAGGCCAGCGACTATGCAGAATCAAGAGGACTGATTCTTTCCGACACAAAATTTGAGTGGGGCTTACTCAACGGCAAAATCATTCTCATTGATGAAGTTCTTACGCCTGATTCGTCAAGGTTCTGGCCTGCCGATAAGTATCAAACCGGCCGGGACCAGGAAAGCTTCGACAAACAGTTCGTCCGCAACTATCTGGAAAGTGTCAACTTCGACAAGTCCGGGTCGGGCATTATCCTGCCGGATGATATTGTTGAAAAGACCAGTGCAAAATATATCGAGGCTTATGAAAAGCTGACGGGCAAAAATTTCAAACTGGCCTCGAAGCTTAAGAAAGGCTGAGTAAGGCTCATAATTTTGGCAGGCACGGCCTCATAGAAGGAATGACAGCAATCAGCCGAATGCTTACAAAGCAGTACCCTCACTCATCACAAAAAGTATCGCTATGCATAACACGATTGAATATGATTATCCTGCGGACATAAACTGGCAGCATTGGGTGCAGCGCTGGGACAGAATGCAGGAACGTTACCTTCTGAAACGACCCGAGCGGTTCGCGATTATTACGCAGATGATTGGCTCAACGCAGAGAGCCGTTGGCTTAGTACTTGACCTCGGATGCGGTACAGGCAGCCTTATGCTGCAAATACTGGAGAATTTTCCCAAAGCGAATGTCTTCGGCATCGATTTCGACCCGACCCTGCTGCCTCTTGCGAAGCAAAGGCTGGAGCGGTTTGGCGAGCGTGCAAAGTTAATCCTCGCAGATTTGCGCGAGGATTCGTGGAGCCGGCTTGTGCCCCATTCGATGGATGCCGTAATATCTGCAACGGCTCTACACTGGTTTAAACCGCAGCAATTGGCCTGTTTGTATCAACAGATTGCCGGAGTTCTTCGGCCTGGTGGTATTTTTCTGAATGCAGACCACGTCGGCAGCGACCACCCTCTCATCCAGAAGATATGGCAGAAGCGTCGAGAAAAAATGCACGCCGAGCAAGCAAATGAACAGGCTGATAGCTGGGAAAGCTTTTGGAAAGATTATACTAAAGCCCTCGGGACCAATGCACGCGAGATAAATATGCGCGTAATCGGCCAATGGGAGGGAGGCGTCGAAGAGGGTTTGCCGCTTTCCTGGCACTTTGATGAACTGCGAGAAAGCGGATTTCACAGCGTGGATTGCTTCTGGCGGTGCGATTGCGATGCCATCTATGGCGGCATCTTGTAAAGATACCGAAGTGAAATAATGCAAGAAAAAAAACTCCAGTTCGGAATTTTCGTGTGGTTCGGATACCGGCTGCATATGGCGCAACGGGCGCGCCTTATTAAAGATGCCGGCTTCGATGTTGTCTCACTCTGGTGGGGTGAGGAGGAGAAAGCCAACACCGGCTCGCTGCATGACCTGCCTGCCATTGTCCGCGAAAGGGGTCTTACAATCGACAACATACACGCACCGTTCGAGGGCAGTAATGATTTCTGGAGCGAGGCTGAAAGTGACCGGCAAAATATACTGGACAAACACTTAGCCTGGATTGATGACTGCGCCAGGCACGAAATCCCGAAAATGGTAATGCACCTGACACAGGGGCCAAATCCACCGGCGCCCAACGAGCCCGGCTTTGCGATAATAAAGCGACTCGTTAAGGCAGCGGAAGATAAAAACGTTATCCTTGCCGTGGAGAATCTCCGGTGTATTGAGCGCCTCGATTTTGTCTTGTCCCGGATTGATTCACCTCATCTTGCCTTTTGCTATGACAGCTCGCACGATTTTCTCTGGAGCCAGCAGCCGGGTGATATCCTAAGCAAATGGGCGGACCGACTCGTTACGACTCACTTTTCAGACAATGATGGGCAGGAAGACCGACACTGGCTGCCGAATACCGGCACCGTTGACTGGCAAAAAATCGGTCGCAGTTTTCCCGTCGAGACATATACAGGCCCACTTATGCTGGAGTTGCTCCCCAAGGAGGATGGGCCGAAAAGGTCGGCTAAGGAATTTGTTACAGCGGCTTATGAAAGTGCCTGCACGGTTGCAGAAATTCTGCTTCAGGCCAGGCAGCAAGGCACGTCTATTCATTGAACGCTGAGAGTTTCCAAATGGATGCTGAATGTCCAAGCATTGACAAGCGAGTGGCTACCGCCATTGTTCGGGATAATATTAACTCCGCTCTTACGGTTACTGCGATAAGGCCGCTTCACGGCGGTATGATTAATCGCGTCGAAGAATGGCAAACTGATGGTAATCCACCATCTATAGTCGTAAAGACAAGTCCGCAAAAAGACCGGCGAGACTTTTTCGATGAATTCGAATCTCTTAGCTGGTATCGCTCGCAGACGTCCTTTCCCGTGCCTGAACCTTATGCATGCGTTTCAGAAACCAAGCATTTTGAAGGCAGTTGCCTTTTAATGCAAAAGATAAAAGGCGGAAATCTAAGCCAGGCGCATTTGACAGCAAACGGAATGAGAAGTTTTCAGGAACAGTTGGCCGATGTGCTTATCGACCTGCATAACCACACACGCCAGAATTATGGCAGTGCCCTGCAAGCAGAGGGAAAAGACCGCTGGCTCGACATTTTTGCACCAAGGATTGAGAGTAATTTCTCCAAAATGAAAAAATACTTTGACCCGCATCGTCAGGAAATTATCCGCAGAATGTTGAACCATTTGGATGATTGGCTGCCTGAGTCCGGCAGGCCAACACTGGTGCATGGTGATATATGGGCAACAAACATTATGGTTGATGACGCCAATCCCAATTCGCCTTCAATCACCGCCTTTCTCGACAGCCACGCCCACTTCGCAGAGGTCGAATATGAACTGGCGTATCTCCAAGTCTTTAATACTGCCGACGAGACCTTTTTCAGTTGTTACACACGCTGCCACCCCCTACGTGAAGGCTTCGAGCGCAGGTGCCTTGTGTACTGGCTTAATACGATGATGCTGCACGTCTGGCTATTTGGCACAGGTTACCTGCCGGCCTGCGAACAACTCGTAGACAAGATTGCGAGATATTAGTTTTCCTCTTCAGGACAGCCAGATATCAACCGTTGATTTTTTTGTTGCGAAGTGTTATATTAATAATACGTTTTTTTTGCGAAAAGCCGGGTACAAAATAAATCAGCTATCTGCAGGTTGTGTCAATTATGGAGAGGGATAAACTCCCACAAGACGTAAAGAAAAAGCTGGAAACCGATTTTCCCAATGAGAAGGTGCTCATTGCCCTGAGCTCAGACATCACCCAGGAGGGAGCTTACGGCATTGAGTGGCTTGTAGTCACCGATAAGCAGCTTTTTGTTTTCCCGGAGAAGGGCAGCAGTTCTTCTACGCTATTTTCGATAAAACTTAAGGCTATAGACCAGATTGACTTGGTCAATCTGGTCGGCAGCGGTATGGTACAGCTAAAGACAGCGGAAAGCACACACAGGATAATTGCATACTCGGATGCAAAGAACGCGGATTTCGGTCAGGCGGTCGATGACATCAAAGACCTTCTGGAAGGAAGGCCGATAGAAAATAAATCCAGAACCAGACACCGAAGAATATGCGAGAAATGCTTGCTACCCATTCCACGAGAAATGAACAAATGTCCCAGGTGCACCGACAAGAGAAAAACGCTCCTGAGTATACTCAGCTTTTCAAGGCCTTACGTGAAACTTCTGGGCTGGATGTTCCTAGGAATGATTGCAAGCACCTGCTGCGGATTGATAACTCCCTATATGAGTAAATTGTTCATCGACCTGATTTTGAAGCCCAATCCTGTAACAGGTATGTTCCAGTACGCCAAGTGGCTGCCGGTGGCGACTTCGGTACTTCTCATATCATACGCCGGCCAACTGTTTTTTGCCGGTATACAGGAGCGTCTGGGAGGCAAAGTGGGCTTTAGAACCACGCACGACGTCCGCTCGGCTATATACAATAAACTGCAGGACCTATCGCTATCATTCTTCGATAAGCATCAGACCGGCGCGCTTCTGGCCAGGGTCAATCAGGATACGGGCGAATTGCAAAGGCTGCTGGTTGATTTTATACCACTGACGCTGGAGAGTGCGTTTATGCTGTTTGGTGTAGGTGTACTTCTTTTTGTATTAAGCTGGCAGTTGACGCTGTTCGTTTTCATACCCATTGTAGCGGCTATCATCTTCATAAAAACGATTTTTTCCAAGATACGTACCTTTTTCCATCGGTTCTTCCACCGACGTTCGAAATTGAGTGCCCTGGTGAACGACTCTCTCTCGGGAATGAGGGTCATCAAGGCCTTCGGCCAGGAACAGTTGGAGATGGGTAAGTTCGGCAGGAAAAGCAGCGACTATCGCAACGCGGGCATTGACCTTACGACCAAATGGAGTGTTTACCACCCGATTCTTCATTTCTTCATAATGACAGGGGTGGTAATCGTGTGGTTTATCGGCGGCAGGTTCGTGATTAACGGCAAGATGTCCATCGGCTCGGTTGTGGCGTATTCCGGATACCTGATGATGTTCTATAGACCTGTCTTCACATTAACCAGAATGATTGACCTTGTTACGAATGCTCTGAGCGCCGCGGAGCGCGTCTTCGACATAATCGATACCGAGCCGGAAATCCAGGAAGCTACTGATGCAGTTGGCCTCGGTACCATCAAAGGTGAGATTGAATTTCAAGGTGTAACGTTCGGCTATAATAGATTCGACCCGGTAATCAAGGATTTGAGCGTCAAAATCGCGGCCAATGAGAAAATCGGGCTGGTAGGCAAGAGTGGAGCCGGCAAGAGTACTATTATCAATCTAATATGCCGTCTGTATGACGTCAACAAGGGCCGGATCCTTATCGATGGCATCGACCTTCGCAAAATAAAATATGCCGACCTGAGGCGCCAGATTGGTATAGTGCTGCAGGATACATTCCTGTTCAACGGCACTATTTTCGATAATATCGCTTATGCCAGGCCCGACGCGGCACGCGAACAAGTCATCAGTGCGGCAATAGCGGCAAACGCACATGAATTTATAATCGAGAAGCCCGACGGCTACGATAGTGAAGTCGGCGAACGGGGTGACAGACTTTCCGGTGGCGAAAAACAAAGGATAGCTATCGCGCGAGCCATCCTGCGAGACCCAAGAATTCTCATTCTTGATGAAGCTACCTCGTCAGTCGATACGGAAACCGAAAAGAAAATTCAGGAAGCACTTGCCATCCTAACCAGCGGTAGAACCACCATTGCTATTGCACACCGGCTTTCAACCCTGCGGAATTGCAACCAACTGCTGGTAATAGAGGACGGCAAAGTTGTTGAGAGCGGTACACACGCTGAGCTGATAGCAAAAGAAGGTGCGTTTTATAAACTCGTTACGATGCAGAAAGAACTTTCAGAAATCATTGCAATTAG